>CBFGPY010000370.1:0-3972 GCA_965650755.1 uncultured Chromatiaceae bacterium
CGTTATGCGTTTTAACTGATGGCAAGAAGCTGCGAACTCAGCGCTGCGCGGCAGGAGCAGATTCTTTTTGCAACCGGCCCTGACGCCAGCGCCAGCCGAACCACCACAGCAACGCTGGCAACAGGCCGGCAGCAAACAGCAGCCACAGATACAGCGGGCCGCCGACCGCCGCCACATGCAGCGGATAAATCAGCTGGCTGAGCTGCCGCCCCGGCGCCAAATCTGTGGCGCGCTGCAGCGACAACAGGCTGCCGTCCGGTGCCAGCCTGACAACAGAGCGACCGTTCGGATGCCACTCCGCCGGCAGCTGAGCGCGAAACTGCACTGCATCTGCCGGAGATTTGCGAAAACTGGCCAGCCGCAGCTGCGCTTCGGGCAACGCCTGACGGGCATTGCTGAGCCACAGTCCCCAATCGGCTGCGGTCAATGCAGTGGCCTCAAACAGCGGTTCCGGTGCGGCTTTTGGCTGCGGCGGGTCTTGCAGCACCCAGCTGAAAAACTGCTGGGTTTGCGCGTTATAAGCCATCGCAGTGCCGGTGATCACCACCAGCAGTAACAACGGCAGGCTCAGTACCCCAATCACATAATGCCATTGCCGGTCGCGTTGCCAATCAGGTAAAGCACGGGCCCGCAATGGGAGTTTCAGCATGCGCCAGCGCCGCGGCCATTGGGTTTTCAGCCCGGCGATAAGCAGTAATAAAGCGCCAAGCCCGACGATGCCGGTCAGCTGATGTTTCCAGGATTTGACGAACAGGTACAGATGCAGCTGATAACACCAGTCCAGCACATCACTGTAAGGCGCGCGGCTTAGTAACAGTTGCGGTGTTTCGGCAGCCGTGGCCGGCACAGACCAATATTCCAGCGTGCCGTCATGGCGGGACAATTCCAGCCAGGGCCGCTCTGCGTGCGGCAGCCGGGCAAAGCCATACTGGCTTTGATCAAGCTGGTTCAGTGTACGGCCCTGTAACTGCGGGTCGTCCACCAAACTGATTTCCAGCTGCGGATACAGCCATTGCAGCAGCGGATTTTTAAACAGCAAAATGCTGCCGGTCAGACAGACCAACAGCAACAGTGCGCCAAGCCAAAGCCCGAGCAAGCGATGCCAGAACCGGCTGCGCAGCAGGTTCACTGGCAGCACCAGCCGCTTTTTCGCCACGGAAACAACGCAGGTTTAAAAACCATACTGCCAGCTCAGCTGTAACATGCGGCCGAGGCCGGCAAAATAAGTGCTGTTGGCCGGCGTGGTCTGGGCGTAATAAGTAATGTATTGCTTGTCGAGCAGGTTCTCGATGCCCAGCGTCCAGACGCCGTTTGCGCCCGTGTCAAACCGTACCGAGCCATCCAGCGTCTGATAGCCATCAAAGGATGTGCCGTCGTTAAAACTTAAATCAAAATAACGGCTGACCTGCAGGCGGCTGGAAATACCGTCGGTCCATTCCTGTAACCAATACAGGTTGACGCGCTCCGGCGCGATATTGACGCCGCCCAAGTCGCGGTCGGTGCGGCCGTCATTGTTGCTGTCGTATTGGCCCTGGCTTCTGGCATAACTAAAACCCAGGCTGCCAGCACTGCTGTAGTTCCACTCACCGTCCGCTTCAAAACCGGCAATTTCGGTTTTTTCCCGCATCACGCTGTAAATGCCGTCTTTGTCGGCTTGCAGGCGGGAGCCTAAATCGGAATCCGAAGTGAAATAACTCAGTTGCAGGCGGTAGTCATCGGCACTGTATTCCAGGCCCAATTCAGCATTGTCGGACACCACCGGCTGCAGGTTCAGGAACTGCGCCACCGATTGGTTCGGTTTGTTAATGGCGCGCAGCACGCGGCCAACGTCCGGCATACCAAAACCTTCGTTGTAGCTGGCGTACAGCCGCAGTTCCGGCGTCAGCTGATGCACCACACCAAAGTTATGCAGCAACTCGTTAAAGCTCGGCTCGCCGCCTTTGACAAACGAACTTTTACTGGAATAAAGCGTGGTGAAATCATCAACCTGCAGCTGACCGTATTCATAACGGGCACCGGCGCTGAAAGTCCAGCCGGCCAGGCCGTCGTAACGCAGCTGGGCAAAAGGTGCATAGTTGGTAAATTCAGTTTCCGGCACCCAGTTGCGGCCGGTCATCACCAGTTCCTGATAGGTCAGGTCCTGCAACCAGTCCACACCAGTACTTAAATCAAAGTCGGTGCCGAGCAAGTCACTACCAAACCAGGTGGCACGGGCACCGACTTTTTCTGACACGTTTTGCGACTGGTCAAATAAATTGGCGCCGTATTTCGGGTCCTGGAAAGTTGCTGCCGTGCTGCCGCCAAACATCGAACTGAAATCCTGCGCAAACAGCTGCAGGCTGAGGCTGCCGCCCCACACTTGCTGGTGCTGATAATCCAGCGACGCTGAGGTCACTTTATTCTGCGCGCCATAACCCGGCGTTTTGCCCGGCACTGAGGTAGTAGGAATACCGTCGGCCGGTTTGCCGTCAACCGGTTTGTAGTCGTTATTGCCTTCAAGATCAAAGTGATTGACCATCAGCTGAATGCTTTGCACATCGCTGAATTGCCATTTTGTCTTTAAAAACAGGTCGATACTGTCCGAATCCATGGTATCGCCCTGGGTGGTGTCGACACCAATCGGTTGACCGTTGCCATCCAGATACAGGCCGGTTTTGTTGTAGGCCACGCCGCTGACCAGCGACACTGCATCAAACTGTTTGGAAAACAAATAACTGCCGCGATAACTCTGGGTATCAGAACCGCCGGTAGTCGGCACTGAACCTGCCAGTTTCAGCTGATGGCTTTGTTCGCCCGGCGTTTTAGTGATGATATTAATAATGCCGCCACTGGCGCCCATGCCCTGAATGGCGTTGGCGCCGCGGATAATTTCGATGCGCTCAATCATCGCCGGATCAATGGTATTGCCGTCGCGCGAGCCGTTCCGCAGCGGCGTCGATTGCGGTACACCGTCAATCATATACAACGGCTCACGGCCTCGCAGCGTCTCGCCGTTGGCGGTCAGTTTCTGCCGGCTCGGTGAAAAGGCCGGGATTAAATTACCGAGAATTTGTGATAAGTCCTGTGTCACCGCCAGTTGCGCTTTTAACTGCTCCTGCTCAATCACTGTGATAGTAGCTGGCACAGTGCTGACCGGATAAGCGGCACGAATGGACGACACCTGAATGCGCTCAATCTCCGCCGTATCACCTGTCGCTAAAACCTCAGCAGCAGCCCATTGCCCACACAAGCCTGCGCTTGTCAGCGCCAGTAACAGTTTTGCCAGTTTCATCACAATTCTCAGCGTTAATAAAAATCGTTCGCATTTATATAGATGCCACGTGCATTAGTCAATATGGATATAGCGGAATAGCTGCCGGATGCGCTGTATGGTGCGCGCACAGACGCCGGTGTCTGGTCGCCGATGTTTTACTGCAGCCCTCAGCAAAGCCCGGCGCTGGGTAGCACAGCACCGCTCCTTGAGTTTTCCTCAAGTTGAATTCCCGATTATTCATTTTTCTTCATGCCAGTGCCGGCGTATAAATGCAGCAACAGCAGCATTCGGGCGTCTAGACATCCATAGCCAGCATTGCAGCTGGTGCAGGGCACATGGGCTGTCCGGGTTGCAGCACAGACTTGAAGCGGATTTTGGCGCAGGCCAGCGGGAGACAGATCATCATGGAACACGTATTCACATTTTCAATTAAACGCATTGGTTTTGACGAGCATTATCAGCCGGCCGACCATACGCGGCTGACCACCAACTTCGCTAATCTGGCGCGGGGTGAAGCGCGGCAGCAGAACCTGCGCAATACACTCGCGATGATCAATCACCGCTTTAACTCACTGGCACATTGGGACAATCCGGCCGGTGACCGCTACAGCGTCGAGCTGGACATTGTGTCGGTCGATATTCATATCGCTGGCGCCGCCAGCGCGTTTCCGTCGATTGAAGTGTTGCAAACCAGCATTCTGGACCACCAAAGCGGTGAG
>CBFGPY010000371.1:0-3969 GCA_965650755.1 uncultured Chromatiaceae bacterium
ACCATCAGGCTGAGGCCGTCGCAGCCTTTGCCGGTGCAGAACTGTTGGAAGACACACCGGAAGCCTTCGCTGATTTTGACTACAACTTAAACCATGAACTGGCCTTGCATTCAGCCAACCGCATTTATGTGCTGATCCTTAATGGTTTCCGTGGTCTGTACCGTAAAATTGCGACTTTCTATTTTTCACAGCCGGAATCCCGTGAGCTGGCACGCCGCTACTACCACCAGTTAAAACTGTACGCAGAAGCAGGTAAACATGACGAAGTCGTGATGGCTGTGCGTAAATACGGGAAAGAGTCAGGTAAAGTCTGGTCAGCATTGCGGCCGGACATTCCGAAAGATCTGGTTGAATAAATTAAAAACGCCGCTTAATTGCGGCGTTTTTTTTGCGGTTATCAGCATGCCTCAACAGGTTCGCGTTTTCACCGGCGCCGGCCAATAATGACTTGTCAGAGCAGACTGAACTTCATATCATTATAGAATATAAGATATTCCATTTGGTTATAAATAGGCTGCATCATGTTTCCATCCCGCAATGACCGTTGTCCGGCGGAAGTGTATCTGGACAATAATGCCACCACTGCCGTATTGCCATGCGCCGCAGCTGCGGTGTTGCACCATATGCAAACCTGTTTTGGCAATCCGAGCAGTAGTCACAGCACCGGCATTAAAGCCAAAGTGGAACTGGAGCTGACCCGTCAGCTGGCCCGCCAGGTTATTGGTGCCAGCAGAGGCCAGATAGTGTTTACCTCCGGCGCGACAGAAGGGATCCAGACATCGATTGTTTCGGCATTGCTTGATGCACGCAGTCGCGGCAAAACCGGCCCGCAAACCCTGTTGTTGTATGGGGCCACTGAACACAAGGCAGTACCCGAAAGCCTCAAGCACTGGAATCAGGTGCTGCAACTCGGTGCCACAGTACAGGCCATTCCGGTGGATCAGCATGGCATCCTGAACGAACAGGTATTAACTGAATTACTGCCACACGCGGCGCTGATTTGTACTATGGCCGCCAACAACGAAACTGGTGTCAAACAGGATCTGGTGCAGCTGGAATCGCTGATCCGCAAGGTCAATCCCAGCGTGCGCTGGATGGTCGACTGTGTGCAGGCGCTGGGTAAAATGTCGCTGGATATCGCCAACAGCAGCATCGACTATGCACCTTTCAGTGGCCATAAGCTTTATGCCCCTAAGGGGATTGGCTTTTTGTATGTGCGGGAAGGCGCGCCATATCAGCCATTTATCGCCGGCGGCGGTCAGGAAAGCGGTTTGCGTTCCGGTACTGAAAACTTACCCGGTATCGCAGCGCTGCATGCGATTTTTACCGAATTGCTCAAGCCAACAGGTTCGGTATTTCATGATGTTGTCACTTTATGGTCCTACCGGCAGCAGTTGCTGGAAGCGCTGACTGAGTTATTCCCGCAGTTGGTGTTGAACAGTGACGCCCCTTATATTGTGCCGACGACAATCAATTTTTCGGTGCCGGGGTTTCTGAGCAAAGATATTCTGGATCTGTTTGATGCCGGCAATATCCGTGTCAGTGCCGGTTCGGCCTGCAGTTCCAAAGCCAGCGGCAGCTTTGTGCTCGATGCGATGGGGCTGGAAGAATGGCGCAGCCAGGGTGCAGTTCGCTTGTCGTTTGGCCCGGCGATGTCAGCTGCCGAAATCGATGCCGCTTGCAAGGCCATTCGCCGGCTGGTGCCGGTAGTGCGTAATTGTTGTCTGGTGCTGAATGACGCGCAGGAGTCTGCAGCACTGCCGCTGTCTGGCCTGACTCAGCTGAAATACGAAGATTTGTGTAGTTATTTGCTGGTCTGCCCACAAAGCCGCGAAGCGGTGGTGATAGATCCGGTTGAGCCGTTGATGAACCGGCTGGTAAATCTGGTGCAGGGGCAGGGACTGCAGCTCAAAGCGGTGTTGGAAACTCACCAGCACCAGGATCATCCTTCTGTGCGTGCAGATTTCCTGAATGCCTTGGGCATTCATCAGTTGCCCTCAGTGAACGACAATGGTTGGCCTGACGGCCCTGAACTGAAAGTGGGGGCATTTGTGCTGCAGACACTGGCAACGCCGGGCCATAGTGCCGATAGTCTCAGCTTTCTGTTATATCGCGACCAGCAGTTGCTGGCGGCTTTTGTCGGGGATTTGTTGTTGCCTGGTGGTTTCGGCCGGCTGGATTTAACCGGCTCTGACTCTGAAGCTTTTGTCCACAGCCTGCATCAGCTGCAACAAGTGCTAAAGGCCGACACGCTGTTGCTGAGCAGTCACGACTACGCGCAGCGCTTTTTCACAACCTGGCACTTAATGACGCAGGAAAATCCTGAAATTACTGAAATGCTGCAGGCCGGCACTTTGTCAGCACGCTGGCAGGACAAACTGGCCCAGCAAAGCCTGCAGCTGCAACAACAGCAGCAATATCAGTGCGGTATTGTTGAGGTCAGTTACTCAGATGCAAAAGCCCTGGTAGGGCCGGCGGACATTGCTGCTCTACTCAATCATTATCCACAGCTACAGATTGTCGATGTGCGTGAGCCGCATGAACAAATTGCCGGTGAAATTGAACCGCTATTGCCTCAAGATGCGAAAGTACAACATTGGCCATTGTCGCAGCTGGCCTGGGCGCTCATCAGTGGTGCTATCGAACCGTCACAACAATTATTGCTGGTTTGCCGTTCAGGCAACCGCAGCCTGCTGGCCGCGAAGATCCTGAACCGGCTGGGCTTTGAACAGGTCTATAACCTCAAAGGTGGCGTTGCGCTGTTAAGTTAACCCGACAGGCTTTGACATCAAAACAAACCCCGCCGCAGCGGGGTTTTTTATCTAAAACACAATTGACTATGATGGAACTGACTGCTGCTTCAGTAAAAAAAGCGTTGCAATGGATTGAGCCAACGCGTCAGGCCTTCTTTAAACTGCAGTGGTGCACTTAACACCGATAAACATAAACAAGGCTCGTCACTGATGTTGCGTGGCTTATGTGTATCGTCCGGTGAGTTAATAATCAAATCGCCGGGCACATAACGGCCGTGTTCATCCACCATTTCGCCGGACAACACTAATGTCATTTCCAGCCCCTGATGGGTGTGCAATGGCACATCAGTTTGCTTGTCAATAAACAGCAATGAAGCGTGATGTGGTTCGCCTGACGGCAATCTTGCAGTCGCAATGCCGCCCATACTGAGCCATTTGCTGCGTTTACCGGCGATACGGCGCAGGCTGCGTGGCAGCTCAAACTGGTAACCGCCAATACTCAGCTGACTGTCCGGTTGTACTGCCGGTTTGGCCTGAGGCAACTGCGGCGTAGCCATGATTTGGTTCATCATTTCCAGCCAGTCGCTGCTGTGGACTTCAGTTGCATTTGTCGCCGGATTGGCGGCGGCAAGTTCTGCACCTAAGTCGGTTTCTATATCATGGCGCAACTGCTGGCAATGCGGGCAGTAGTCCAGGTGCGTGGCGATTAACAAGGCCACTTCTGCATTCAGGCTGCCATCGCAATACAATTCCAGCAAGCTGATGCTCGGGTGATGATTAACGCTCTGAGTCATCCAGCGCCTCTCTTAAACGGTCTAAAGCCAAACGGATCCGGGATTTGACGGTACCCAGCGGAATGCCAAGTAACTCAGCAACTTCCTGGTGGGACATCTCTTCAAGGTATACTTTTTCCATTACCAGCCGCTGAGCGGGTGGCAGTGCGGCGAAATGTGGCGCCAGCTTTTCAGTGATAAGCCACAGCTCCCATTTTTGCGTCTGATGATCTTCAGCTTCCGGGTAATCGCCGTCAGCCCATAAATCATCGGCGGAAATATCATCCTTGCGGCTTTGTTTTTTCCGCAGCATGTCAAAGCGGACATTGCGCGCGATGGTAAAAATCCAGGTTGAGGCACAGCCGCGGTTTGGGTCAAACAACGCGGCTTTCTGCCAGACGTTCAGCAAAGTGTCCTGTACCATTTCCAGTGCTTGTTGTTCG
>CBFGPY010000372.1:0-3965 GCA_965650755.1 uncultured Chromatiaceae bacterium
TCCTCGGCCCTGGCGATAGCCTCGTCCGAATAGGGCACGCCTTCCATGCGCAGCTGGTTAATCCGGTCAATCAACACTATGGCGTTATTCACCACAATACCGGCCAGCATAATCAGGCCGATGAACACAATCACCGAAATCCGCGTATCCGTCAGCCACAGGCCAAGCACAGCACCAGCGCCGGCCAGTGGCACTGTGAACAGAATCAATAGTGGCTGCAGCAGGTTTTCAAACTGCGAGGCCATCACCAGATACACGAGGAACACCGCGAGCGCCAAGGCAATCATCAATGAATTGTAAGAGCGCTCCATTTCTTCACTCTGCCCGACCAGACTGGCGCTAACGCCATAAGGCAGCTGTACTTTTTGCAACACCTGACGGGCGCTCTGGGTGGCCTGCTCTAAATCGCCATATGCCAGGTTCGCACTAATGACCGCGACTCGTTGCTGACCAATCCGGGTGATTTCACTGGGACCAATTTCCCGGCTGATGTTGGCAACCGCTGACAGTGGCAATGGAGACGCACTGCCCGGATTGATAATAATCTGCGCCAGTTCCTGTTCTGAGTTGCGGTATTGCTCGGCCAGCCGCACGCGGATATCCACTTTACGGTCCTGAATGCTGTATTGCCCTGCCACTTCACCACCGACATAGTTTGCCACGCGCTTGGCCACATCCGAAGCGGTCATGCCCAGTTGCGACAACCGTGCATGGTCAAAATGTAAGGTGATTTCCGGCTGGCCACTACGCAGGCTGGATTTGATGTCGGTAAACCGGTTCTGAGCATCCAGGGCCCGCACCACTTGCTCTGCAGCAGCTTTGAGATTACCCAAATCATGGCCGGCCAGTTCAATTTCCAGCGGTGTCGAGAAACTGAATAACTCAGGCGTATCAATTTTGGCTGTCACTTCCGGCATACCAGCGACGGCGTCGCGCATTGCCTGCATCACTTGCTGTTCATCAGTTGCGGTCGAACCAGCTTTTAATACAATATTCAAACGGCCCCAGTGACTGCCACCGATGCTCGGATCAACAGTCATTTGCTGACCGGTGCCGGCCTGCGCATAAGTGCGTTCAACCTGGCTTTGTTTGGCCGCGACTGTTGCCAGTTGTTTCAGCGCTTTGTCCGTATGCTCAATCGCAGTACCGACCGGCAGATGTAATTCCACATAAAACTCGCCCTGACTCATGCTTGGGATCACGTCAAAACCTAAACGTGGGATCAGCGCATAACAGGCTAAGGTGACCGCAATAGTTGCCACCAGCATAGCGCCACGGGCGCGCAGCACCCAGGCTAAAGTCCGGCGGTAACCGCGCTCCATCGCCACAATAATGCGTTGAATGAAATTCACCAGCGGGCCGAACAGCAGTGCACAAACTTTACAAATCAGGCGCCAAACTAAAGTCCATAGCGTGATCACGCCGGAAATCAACACAGCGATAAAACGAAACACTAACCGCAGTGGCAGCGTCAGCCAGTATTTCCAATTTTTCACCACAGCCACTGGCGCTGCGTCAGTGACAACCGCCGCCTCTGCAGAGCCAACCCGCTCACGTGCTGCCATCGCCGGGATCAGCGTTAAGGCCACTAACAACGAAGCCAACAAAGCGTAAGTGACGGTTAAAGCCTGATCTTTAAACAGCTGACCAGCCACACCTTCCACAAATACCAACGGGAAAAATACTGCGACTGTCGTTAAGGTTGAAGCAGTGATCGCCATCGACACTTCACTGGCGCCTTTTTTCGCCGCGTCCATCGGCGACAGGCCTTGTTCGCGATAACGCGAGATATTTTCCAGCACGACTATCGCATTATCCACCAGCATACCGATAGCCAGCGCAATGCCACCGAGGCTCATAATGTTCAGACTGATATTCTGACTGTGCATCAGGTTAAAAGTCGCGATGACTGACAGCGGAATGGAAATAGAGATGACTAACGTGGTCCAGACGTTCCGCAGGAACAGATAAATCACCAGCATCGCCAGCAAACCACCTTGCCAGGCCGACGATTTCACTTCATTGATCGCATCGCTGATAAAAGTCGACTGGTCGTATACCAGCGTCAGTTCATAACCGGTTGGCAGGTTCTTTTTCAGGTCATCCAGCCGGCTTAACAGCGTTTTTGCCACTTGTACTGTGTTGGCATCACCTTCTTTGTAAATTGCAATTTCAATGGCTTCTTTACCGTTGACGTAAGTAATACTGTTGCGGTCAACAAAGGCATCACGCACTTCGGCGATATCAGACAAACGAACATGACTGCCATTGACGGTAGCGATATACAGGTTGCGCATTTCATCGAGGGTGGCGAACTGGTTGATTGTCCGGACTAAATAATCATGGGCGGCAGTTTCAAGCCGGCCACCGGATTGGTTGATATTTTGTTCAGTCAGCCGCGCATTAACGGTTTTGATGTCCAGTTTCAGCTGTGCCAGTTTTTCATTGTCGATCAGCACCTGAATTTCCTGGGTCAGACCACCGTCCGGCCGCACCGCGGCAACGCCGTTTAACGACTCTAAACGACGGCGTAAATCTTCTTCCGCAAAAGTCCTTAAGGCCACCTGCTGAGCGCTGGTTAAGCCTTGAGGCGCATCGCTGCGGGTTAATGCCAGCCGGACTATAGGGTCCAGATTCGGATTAAAACGCAGTAACAAAGGCTTTTTGATATCCAGCGGCAGCAACAGCACATCGAGCTTTTCCCGCACTTCGAGGCCAGCAAGGTCCATGTCAGTGCCCCAGTCAAACTCCATAATTACGTCGGAACGACCGGCGCGCGACACCGATTCCACTTTACGGATGCCTTTAACAATCCCGACGGTTTCTTCAATTGGTTTACTGACCAGTTGCTCGACTTCAGCAGGCGCTGCACCGGCATATTCAGTGCGGATAGTTAAGGTTGGATAAGACAAGTCCGGTAACAGATTGACCGCTAAGCGCGACATCGCGACCAGACCAAACAACATGATCCCGAGGGTAAACATCCAAATCGTGACCGGACGGGCCACCGCGACATTGACCAGTTTCATAAGCACATTCCTGTTGTATTTTTTTATTGGAAGGACGGGAAGCGTGGCCGCTTCCCGTGTCGGCTGGATTAGCTGTTGCTGGCAATCACGGTCACAGCGCTGGCATCTTTCAGGCTGGCCTGACCGGCAGTGACGACCTCGTCACCGGCACTGATACCGTCCGTGATTTCTACCATGGCGTCATTCTCATAACCGGTTTTTACGGTTTTACGTGCGACTTTGCCATCTTTGACGACAAACACTGAACTGCTGTTGTCCATCGCCAACACGGCGCGTTTTGGCACTAACAACGCATCAGGCTTAGTGTCATATTGCAGTTCGATTTGTGCAAACATGCCGGCTTTTAAGGATAAATCATCGTTTTGCACGCCAATGGTGACACGGGCTGTACCCGTGGTCGCATCTACTACCGGTGAAATGCGGATAATTTTGGCTTGCAACTGCGGCAAACCGGCAAAATTCAGATAAGCCGTCTGGCCTACTTTGGCGCGGCTTAACTGATGTTCCGGCAGATTAATCACCGCTTCCAGATACTGCTGGGATACCACGTGAAACAGCGCTTTTGATGAGAATTCTGTGATTAATTGACCCACTTTGGCATAACGACGGGCAATGACGCCGCTGATCGGTGCGACGATTTTGGTATCGCGCAGCGCCAGTTCCTGCATCCGTACTGAAGCGTCCAGCGATTCCACCTGCCATTTCAGCTTGTCGTAAACGTCGGTACTGACCAGTTTGCGCTGGTGCATTTTCTCGACGCGTTCTAATTCACTTTTCAGCTGGCCCAAATCAGCTTTGCCTTTGGCAAGCGCGAGTTGCTGACGCTCTGTATCTAAAGTGGCAAGCACCTGACCGGCCTGCACGTGGTCACCTTCTTCAACCAATAAAGTTTGAACTATGCCGGTTGCTTTGCTGTTCACTTCAGCATCAGCTTTG
>CBFGPY010000373.1:0-3951 GCA_965650755.1 uncultured Chromatiaceae bacterium
GTTACGTCTGAACGGTCCAAATACCGACCGCAGCGGCTATCCATTGATGGGTACAAACGCACAGGGTCAGCTGATTCTGAAGACTGGTCTGCACACTGGGGTGTCAAACGGCGCTGAAACCAACCCGTTCCCAACCAAATCAGCCTGGGGTTATCGTCTGGTTGCGATCGCCAACTACAACAACGTATTGGCCGGCGTCAACCTGACCCAACGCCTGACGTTCTCGCATGACGTCAACGGTATTACGCCAGACCCGCTGTTTATGTTCTCAGAAGACAAAAAAGCCCTTAGTTACTCATTGGCATTTGACTACCTGAACGCCTGGTCAGCTGAATTATCATACAACGCGTTTTTCGACGGTGTCGGCACTACTAACAACACCGAAGACCGCGATTTCGTGTCTTTTAACATCAAATACTCTTTATAAGAAGGGACGAGACAGAATTATGAAAAAACTCACCCTGTTATCGAGCGCCATTGCGCTGGTACTGAGCTGCTCTGCAGCTGCAAAAGTTGCCCCGGATCAAGTTGCCCGTTTAGGCGCTGATTTAACGCCGCTTGGTGCGGAAAAGGCTGGTAACAAAGACGGTTCTATCCCGGCGTGGGAAGGTGGTATTACATCGGCACCAGCCGGTTACAAACCAGGTGATCATCACCCGGACCCGTTCTCTGGCGATAAAGTACTGTTTACTATCGATAAATCAAATCTGGCAAAGTATAAAGATACGTTGTCACCAGGTCAGTTAGCGCTGTTTGATTTGTATCCGACCTATAAGATGAACGTCTATCAAACCCGCCGTACTGCGTCTTACCCGCAGTATGTCTACGATGCGACCAAAAACATCGCCGGCAAAGCGGAGTTAGTGCAGGGCGGTAATGGCATTATCAATGCTGCTCTTGGTATTCCGTTCCCAATTCCTGCCAATGGTCTGGAAGCCATCTGGAACCATACAGTACGCTACCGTGGTGTTGCCGCGACTCGTAATGGTGGTCAGGCCGCTCCCACAGCAACCGGTGATTACACGCTGATCGGTTTTGATGAACAAATCATGTTCAAATATTCTGATAAAGCAGCTACTGCTGAAGCGTTACAGGCAGAAAATATTTTGTTCCGCTTCAAACAAAGCGTAACTACACCTGCGCGTCTGGCTGGTACTGCACTGTTAGTGCATGAAACCATGGACCAGGTAAAAACACCACGTCAGGCCTGGACTTATAACACCGGTCAACGTCGGGTACGCCGCGCACCAAACGTCGCCTATGATGCACCAGGTACTGCATCGGATGGTCTGCGCACCACGGACGATTTCGACATGTTTAACGGCTCACCAGACCGTTACAACTGGAAATTGGTTGGCAAAAAAGAAATGTATATCCCGTACAACAGCTACAAGCTGCATAGTAAAGATGCCAAGTACGCAGATATCTTAAAACCTGGCCATATCAATCCTGAGTATGTGCGCTGGGAAAAACACCGCGTATGGCAGGTAGAAGCAACGCTGAAAGACGGCATGCGCCACGTTTATGGCAAGCGGGTGTTTTTTATTGACGAAGACAGCTGGCAAATCCATGTGGCAGATTTGTATGACGCGCGCGGTGAGTTGTATCGCGTCGCAGTTGCACACGGTCTGAACTACTATGAAGTGCCGACCCACTGGAGTACGCTGGAAGTCTATCATGATCTCAATTCACGCCGTTATATCGCTATCGGTCTGGATAACGAAGACAAAATGTATGATTTCTCAGTGAAATTGTCAGACAACGACTTCACACCAGCAGCGCTGCGTCGTGAAGGCACGCGGTAAGGCAAGGCAGAATGAAAAAGCGGTTGGCAACTTGCCAACCGTTTTTGTTTCAAATCTCATCTCGAGTAAAGACTCTAATGAAGTTTAAATTATTATCCGGCCTGAGTTTGTTGTTTACTTTATGGCCAGCGCTGGCAGAAACCAGCATCAAACCGCAAAGTGCTTATCTGCTGCCGCATGCAGAAAAATCGGTTTTAACTGATTTAGTGCGTGTGTCAGCAGATATGTTGGTGGCTGCTGGTGAGCGCGGTCATATTTTGCTGAGCAAGGACGGTAAAGAGTGGCGGCAGAGCCCGACACCCTTGCAGTCGAATCTGAATTCAGTTTATTTCGTTAACGCCAGCCATGGCTGGGCCGTTGGTCATGACGCCAGTATTATCGCCAGTAAAGATGGCGGTCAGACCTGGCAGCTGCAACAGTTTTTGCCTGAACTGGATAAACCGCTGTTTGATGTGTATTTCACTGATGAGCAACAAGGTTTTGCGGTTGGGGCCTATGGTCTGTTTTATCGCACTAAAGATGGCGGCCAGTCCTGGCAGCAGGAATTTCATGCGGAACTCGCGAATGCTGATGATCAGGCGATGTTAGCTGAACTGAAAGATTCAGATCCGGAAGCCTATCAGGCAGAACTTGGCTCAGTGCTGCCACATATCAACCGGGTATTTGCCGCAAAAGATAAGCTGGTGATGGTCGGTGAAGCCGGCTTCTGGGCTACCAGTGCAGACGGCGGCATCAGCTGGCAGCGTCAACCTGAATTCTATAACGGTTCATTGTTTTCTGTCGGGCAGTCAGACAAGGGCAGTTTATTTGCCGTAGGTCTGCGTGGCCACGCCTTTCGCAGCAGCGACAACGGCCAAAGCTGGCAGCAACTGACATTATCCTCACCGGCAACGCTCAACTCTGTGATTGCAACGGGTTCGCAGGTTTGGTTGTTCGGCAACAGTGGCGTAATTTTTCAAAGCCGTGATGATGGTCAGAGTTTTCAGCTGGTCCCGCAGACTGAAGGTAAAGCTGTACTGAATGGCTTAGTTGTCGGCGCAGATTTAGTGCTGGCCACGGAAGTCGGAATTAAAACAGTGCAACAAGTGGTAAGCCAATAATTATGAGTGCAAATCGTTTTATCAATAAATGTGAGTATGCGCTGTTCCGCCATCGTGGTTTGGTGGTGATCGCATTCGTTCTGGCAACATTGTTCCTGTTGTTCAAAGCCAGCCAGATTAAACTGGATGCTGCCTTTACCAAGAATATCCCGCTCGCGCATCCATACATGCAAACCTATATGAAGCATGCCAAAGATTTTGGCGGTGCTAACAATATTCTGATTTCGGTTTGTGACGCGTCCGGCAATATCTTTAACCCGAATTTTTTTGATACTTTCCGCAAAATTCACGACCAGGTGTATTACATGCCCGGTGTAGACCGGGTGTTAGTGAAATCGTTATTCAGCCCCAGCACCCGTTTTGTTGAGGTTGTCGAAGACGGTTTTGCCGGTGGTCCGGTGATCCCAGCCGATTTTACATCCGACGAAACAGGATTAGCGATTGTCAGGCAGAATGTTGACAAGGCCGGTATCGTTGGCCGCATGGTAGCGGACGACTACAGCTGCGCTATGGTGACGGCGCAACTGCAGGAAGTGAACCCGGATACGCTGGAGAAACTCGATACCATCGCTTTTGCCAACCAGCTGGAAAAAGAAGTCCGTGGCCAGTATGAAAACGATAAAATTACGGTGCACATCATTGGTTTTGCCAAGATGGTGGGTGATGTGGCGCAGGGCGCCAAAGGTGTCTTAGTTTTCTTCGCCGTAGCAATTTTTATCACCGCGCTGATGGTTTACATGTTCTCGCGTTCGCTAAAGCTGACGTTGCTGCCGATTGGCTGCTCTCTGATTGCCGTGATCTGGCAAATGGGTTTGTTGACCGTAGTCGGCTTCGGTATTGACCCGATGTCTATTCTGGTGCCTTTCCTGATTTTTGCTATCGGCGTCAGTCATGGCGTGCAGATGATCAATGCGACCGGCAAGAGTGTTGCCGAAGGACTGGATGCCAAAACTGCGGCGCAGTCGAGCTTTCGTAAACTGCTGATCCCGGGTGGCGTGGCGCTGTTATCTGACACAGTTGGTTTTATCACTTTATTGGCTATTGAT
>CBFGPY010000374.1:0-3950 GCA_965650755.1 uncultured Chromatiaceae bacterium
TAAATCAGCACCGGGTGCTGATACTGACGCTGGCGGAATACCTGCACCATTTGCGTCGCTTCATCTTCCCAGGCTAACGCAAAGAAATATTGCTCCGGTTTTGCCGGTAAATCGCCTTTGCCATTTAAAAACAGCGTCGGCCACTGCCAGTCCGGTAATTGCTGAATTTTATCGATGTCTTCGCGCAGCAAAGGTCCTATCACAAACTGCACCTGTGCAGCCGCAACTTCAGCCTGCAGTTCGGCGGCCGGTTTGGCGGAGTCGATAAAAACTAAGGTGCGTTTTTGTTTGGCGGCCGCTGCAGCCAGCCCGTACTGCACGGCGTCTCCGAGGCTTTTTAGCGGGCCGGACAATGGCAGCAATACAGCAATACGTTCAGGGTTATAGGCCGGAGTTTGACTAAGTAGCTGCACATCTTTGGGCAGTTTATCCAGTGCCGGTAACATCGGATGGCGTTGTTGCCAGTCGGTCAGTGCTTGCTGAATAGCGAGCTGATCGCCGGCAAAGCCCTGGGTTAATTGCAGTAATTCCAGCCAGGCTTTGGCCCGCGGATGTTGTTGTGTGCCTAATTCCTGTAGCTCTGCGCCAGATAATTTCACCAGCTGCTGCCAGAGCAAATCCTGCGCCGTGCTGTCAGCACTGTTGCCAAGCCAGGCGTCGAGCGCCAGCAAAGTTTGCGTGGCGCGAACATTGTCGTCCTGCTGGCGGTAATAGCCGGCTAATGCCAGGGCAAAGGCCTGCCGGTCCGCTTCTGGCACATCAGTCAGGCTGACTTGTGCGGCCAGTTGCTCGGTCAGGGCTTGCTGTTTGTCAGCGATAGCGGCCTGCAATAAGGGTAAGTGGTTCTGCGCGCGGATCTGGCTGTACAGCGAATGCTGTAACTGATAACTAATCGCCAGTGTGCGTTTGGGATCGGTCGCGAGCGCAGCTTTGGCCTGTGTCAGCAAGTCCCGTTGCAACTGCTCGTCCTGGTCCTGCGCCACCGGCAAAGGTTCACTTTCAA
This sequence comes from uncultured Chromatiaceae bacterium, assembly GCA_965650755.1. Lineage (GTDB taxonomy): Bacteria > Pseudomonadota > Gammaproteobacteria > Enterobacterales > Alteromonadaceae > Pararheinheimera. The sequence continues at coordinate 1,004 of CBFGPY010000374.1, forward strand.
CCTGCTGATAGCTGATTTCAGCCTGTTCAGTTGACAGCGGCTCAGCAACCGCTTCTGGTTCTTCCGGTGCGGCCTGCACCGGTTGCACTGGGGCTGTGGCGACCGTTTGTACCGGTGCTGGTGTGCTGCCACAGCCGGACAACAGCCCAAGTCCGAGCAGCAGGGATGTTAAACGAAGCGGGAATTTGCTGGATTTCACAATGCGCAGGTACAATAGCTGATTGAATGGCCGTTAGTTTATACCATTTGTCCGGACCGGTCATCCCAAGAGCGTGCCGGGATGAATGCATCGTTTAACCGGCTGCTGAGTTATTAACTGTTGATCACCGGGAAGCTCTGATGTCTGCCTCTGAAGCCGTTTTATATATTGTTGCCACGCCGATAGGCCATCTGGATGACATTAGTCAGCGCGCGGTGTCGGTACTGCGCGAAGTCGCCTGGGTGGCAGCTGAAGACACCCGCCACAGCGGCAAGTTGCTGAGCCATCTGGGTATTTCGGCGCGGTTTTTATCCCTGCACGACCACAATGAAAAACAACGGGCTGCCAGTCTGGTGGAAAAAATCAAAGCCGGTGAGAACGTCGCGCTGATTAGTGATGCCGGCACGCCGCTGATTTCAGACCCGGGCTACAGCCTGGTGCGTTTGTGTCGTGAAGCTGGCGTTCGGGTAGTGCCGATTCCCGGTCCTTGCGCCTTAATCGCCGCTTTGTGCTGTGCCGGCTTACCGACCGATAAATTCCATTTTATCGGTTTTTTACCGGCCAAATCCGGCCAGCGTCAGCAGGTCCTCAAAGACATTCCGTCAGGTGTTGGCACCGTGATTTGCTATGAAGCAGCGCGGCGCGTGATTGATACCTTACAGGACGTGATTGCGGTGTATGGACCAGATCGCGAACTGGTGCTGGCCAAAGAACTGACCAAAACTTTTGAGCATTTTGAACACGGTACAGCAACACAAATCATCGCCTGGCTGGAAGAGGACCCACAACGCTGTCAGGGTGAAATGGTGCTGATGATAGCGCCCCCCGCGGAAAAAGCCGCCGATGATATCAATCCGGTCGCCCAGCAGACCCTGCGTTTGCTGATGGCTGAATTGCCACTGAAAAAAGCCGCTGCGCTGACGGCTGAAATTCATGGCGAAAAGAAAAATGCGTTGTATAAGCTGGGACTGAGCTGGGAATAGTCCCTTAGTGCGGCTTTTTATCTACAACGCCATCACAATGAAAAGTCGCTCGCCAAACGGTGGCTTTGCCGTATAATGCGCGCCGTGAGTTGGCCAAGGCAATCGCTGCCTGCGCAAGCAGGGGGAGGAAAGTCCGGGCTCCACAGGGCAGGGTGCCAGGTAACGCCTGGGGGGCGCGAGCCTACGACCAGTGCAACAGAGAGCAAACCGCCGATGGCCCACGCAAGTGGGATCAGGTAAGGGTGAAAGGGTGCGGTAAGAGCGCACCGCGCGACTGGTAACAGTTCGTGGCACGGTAAACTCCACCCGGAGCAAGACCAAATAGGCCCCCTTTGGCGCGGCCCGCGTTGGGGGCGGGTAGGTTGCTTGAGGCTTACGGCGACGTAAGTCCTAGAGGAATGATTGCCACTCTGGCAACAGAGCACAGAACCCGGCTTAACGGCCGACTCACACTTCATTCCAAAAAATCAGCGCGGTAGATGTTCTCTGCCGCGCTGTTTTTTTATGCCTGTATCAGCCATTTCTGACTGACGCAGGCTGCTTTTTATTCAAGTTACACCTTTGGATGCAAAAGGCGCCGGAAGCCTAATAAAAGCAAACCGAGCCACCACCCATCGAGACTGCCACCGCCCGCGCTGCCGCTATTGCCCGGCGTTGTAGTGCCGGTATTGCCGCTCGTTGCCGGTTTGTCTGCCACTGTCGGGTTGGTATTGCCCTGATATTCCTGCAAGGCGGTTTTACCGTCATTGTCGCTATCAGAGCCGGCATCCGACGCGCTGAGTGGGTTCAGGCCGAATTTGATTTCCCAGCCATCTGGCATGCCGTCATTGTCGGTGTCAGCTTTTGTCGGATCCGTTTGGGCTTTGAATTCAGCGCTGTTGTTTAACTCATCTTTATCCGGATCTGTTCCGGCATCTGCTGCACTGAGTGGATTCAGCGTGTATTTCACTTCCCAGCCGTCCGGCAGAGCGTCGGCATCCGAGTCCGCTTTGGCCGGATCTGTGCCGGCTTTATATTCTGCCGCGTTGGTTAACTCGTCTTTGTCACCATCCAAAGCACCATCTGCGGTCAGCAGCGGGTTCAACGCATTTTTCACTTCCCAGCCGTCCGGCATCGCATCCAGATCCGTGTCTGACTGATACGGTAAGGTACCAAGCGCGATTTCCTGCTGGTTGGTCAGGCCGTCCTTATCGACATCACCTGTTAAATCACTTTGGGCCGGATCCATCTGGTAACTCAGTTCCAGAATATCGCTGATGCCGTCATTGTCGTCGTCTGCATCTTTATAATCGGCCAGCCCGTCTTGATCCTGATCCAGTCGTTTGGCTGCTTTAGGATCACCGGCGACAAAGGCGTGTTGAATAATGGTGCTGTAGTTGGTGCCAGAGTCATTACTGGTGGTTAGTTTCAGCGCTATCAGTTGCGCCTGGTCGGCAACGCTGAATTCCGCCCGCCAAATCGGTAAACTGTCTTTGTTGGCAGACTGTTGCTGTAGTTTCAGCGGATGCCATTGGCCACTGTGATAAATCGCCGCTGCCGGAATGGTGGTGTTGCTGGCACTGATTTGCACCCAACCATTGCCGTTCAGCAGCTCCCGGCTATTCTTCTTGCCGCTGCCAATGGTCAGGCCGCGTATAGCGCTGAAATAGCCCTGCTTAACATCAGTCCAGCTGATATTGGCCATGCCTTCATTGGCTTCGCCCCATAATTGGGTAGTAAAACTCAGACGAGCACTGAGGTGTTGACATTTTTTATCAAATTCGTA
>CBFGPY010000375.1:0-3937 GCA_965650755.1 uncultured Chromatiaceae bacterium
CCGTTGGTACTGCGCGCAGGCCACACTGTGGTGTTGTGTCAGCGCATTCAGTTCGCTGAGCAGCCGCGGCGTTTTGTCTGCCGCTAACAGGCTATAAGGCGGTTCTTCGGTTAGCAATCCGGTTAAGGCAGACATCAATGCGTACTCCCGCCCGGGCCTTCGGTGATGGTCTCGCCACTGGCGATGCGCAGTAGCGCCTGATAATGCACTTTACCATTGCTGGTGTAAGGAATATCTCTGACCAACAACACCTTAAATAAACTGGGATGAAGCAGCAGGCTTTGCTGCAGATATGCACTGACCTGGGTTGCCGCGCTGGATTCGGCATTGGCGTCTATCACGGCAACCACTAATAAATCGTCTCGACCGGTACAGACGGTCTGCCAGTGTTCACGTTGCAGCAGTTGTTCGAGCTGGTCGAGTTGCAGACGTTTGCCTTGTAGTTTCAGCATCCGTTTCAACCGGCCAGTGATTTTAAACAGGCCGTTTGGCAAGCGCACAGCTAAATCACCGGTTGCCAGTTCGCTGAGTTTGTCGGTTGAGCGCAAATCGCCGGAGTTTTGCGCATAACCCAGCATCACATTTGGCCCCTGATAGCAAAGTTCACCTTCGGTCTGCGCGTCAATAATAAGGTTGCGGCTTTGCACGTCGCGTAGCATTAAACTACCGCCAGGAATAGCTTCACCGATACAATCTGCATGCTCTGCGAAGTACTCAGGCCGCAGCCAGGCGATGCGCGCCGTTGCCTCGGTCTGACCGTACATCAGATAGATCGGCAGTTGTTTTTGCGCGGAAAGTTGCTGTACATAGTCGCGTAAGTCAGCATCCAACGGGCCACCAGCCTGCGTCAGATAACGCAGCGCAGGTAAGGGCAAACGCTCAAAGCGCAAGGTCTTCAGCATTTTATAGCTAAAAGCGACCCCGGCCAGGCTGGTCACCTCAAAATCGCGCATTTGCTGCCAAAACTCTTTATTGACCACTGAATAGTCGCTCAGCAAAACAGTGGCACCACAGAGCAAATGGCTGTTGATCACTGAAAGCCCATAGGAATAATGCATCGGTAGTGCTGTGATCGCGACGTCGGACATCTGAATGGGCAGATAACGCGAAATGGCCAGCGCATTGCTGTGCAAATTGTCCAGAGACAGCATCACACTTTTTGGGTCGCCGGTGCTGCCGGAAGTGCTGAGTAATAATGCCAGGTCGGACCGGGCGCGAAAAGCGCTGGCACTGACCCGGCGCATTGTGCCAAGGTCATCAATCAGCACGGCAATTTCGAGTTGCCGGACTAACAATTCCAGCTGACTTTGCGGCAGATTGGGGTCGAGCAATAACAAAGGCCGCTGGTGGCGTAAACAACACAGGTACGCCACCAGAGTCGTGAGATTGTTGCGGCACTGCAAAGCACAGACTTGCTGGGGCCAGACATCAAACTGGACAAAACGTTGCGCATAATGATCGGCCAGCTGCGCCAGTTTGCTGTAACTAATGTGGGTACCGTCTGCCAGCAGTAAAGCGGTTTGCTCACCAAAACGTTCCAGATTTTTGGCAAAATGCAGGCTCATAATACCAGTCCACCATCGACGGCAATGACCTGACCAGTGACGTAAGCGGCAGCATCTGAACATAAAAAACCGACTACGGCTGCTACGTCTGCAGCGCTGCCAAGACGGCGTAAAGCGGTCTGACTACAGAGCGCATTGCGCTGCAATTCGGTGTAATGAGCGGTCAGCGCGGTCTCGATAAAGCCAGGCGCTACCACATTCACGCGGATCCCCTGCGGGCCCAGCTCTTTGGCCAGACTTTTACTCAGGCCGGTAACCGCAGCTTTGCTGGCACTATAGGCTGCCTGACCGCTGCTGCCAGATTCGCCTACTTTTGACCCAATATTCACGATATTGCCGCGTTTCTGCCGTAACATCAGCCGGCTGGCGAGCTGACAACATAAAAAGGTGGCGTTGACATTCAGTTGAAACTGGACGGCAAGACTGCTGGTTTTTGTCAGTGCCAAAGCACTGTCCTGCATGATGCCGGCTGCATTAATCAAATGGTCAAGCCGGCCAAATTGTTGTTGGACCTGACGAAAACAAGCGAGGATTTGCGCTTCATCGCTCAGATCTGCGCTGATGACGATATCATCCGGCTGGGCCAGGACTTGCATTGCGGCGCTGTCACGGGCGACCAGAACCAGCTGATGTCCGGCTTGTTGTAGCTGTTGCACGCAAGCCGCGCCAATGCCCCGGCTGGCGCCGGTGACGAGCGTAACAGGCCGCAGTGCTTGTTGGGTCATGCAAAGAGCACTCCGTGCCTGGCCAGAATTTCGCGGGCTTTGGCCACTGAGCTCATGTCGATAATGTCGTCAGTATCGAGCATCAGCTGAAAACTGTTTTCCAGCTCTGCAATCAGCAGCATATGGGCCGTACTGTCCCATTGTGGGATGCTGTTATAAGCCAAAGCGTCGTGGATTAGACTCAACTCAATCCCCAGCGCTGTGGCAAAAGCCTGCTGCAGTTTGTGGTGATTGCTTTGCTGTAATTCCTGATGTTGCATGTGCATCTCCAAACGATATTTTTTAACCGGCAAAGCGGGCAAACCGGCTGGCGGCGGCAGTAAATCCGGCCAGGTCCAGCTGCATCTGCTGCAAAACAACCGGGCCTGCGGCAGTGCTGAAAGTTCGCTGCTCTGTGCTCTGATAACCCAGCTGCTGGTTAAAACGCAGGGCGGCGCTATTGTCGAGTTTGACATGTGCCAGCAGTGTCGTACAGCCAAGCGTTTGAAAGCAATACTGATTAAGCGTAAGCGCCGGAAAAAACGCCAGCATTGAGCCACGAAAACGCGGGTCGGCCAGATAAAAGCCGCTTTCCAGCACTTTGCTGCCGAAAACAGACTGACCTTCAGGTTGTTTCAGATTGCAGGCGCCGACCGGTTCATTTTTATAGCGGATGACAAAATGTTGCTGGCTGGCATCCTGCCTGATCCGTTCAAACCAGCGCTGTTGATCGGCCTCACTAATTGTCCGTTGGTCCAGCATCTGGGCACTGATATCAGGCTGGTTGCGCCATTGCCGCAAGGAGGCTAAATCTTCCGCTGTGACTGTGGTCAGCACCACGCCATAAGCGGCGATCGGCTCGACCGGCGTCATGCCAGTAAATCCCAGCTCAGCGCAGTGCCGCGGGCCACATCGGTTTTGACCGTTTTGCCCAGCACCATCGGCAGGTATTTTGGCGCGAGCCCCAGCCCGGGCCGGATTGAGCGCAGGTTCTCGGCCGTCAGCCGGTCGCCGGCTTTGAGATCCGCGGCGATATATAAAGAGCGGCGATGCCGGCGCGAGGCGACTTCTTTGGCGGTAACGCCATAATGCACAGTGCCGAGCGCCAGCTGCGCCCGACGGGTCTCGTCGACCAGCATTTTCAGCTCTGCCGGCTCGAGCGAAAATTCAGCATCCACACCACCTTCGCTGCGGTCCAACACAAAATGTTTTTCAATCACAGTCGCGCCTAAGGCAACTGCGGCGACCGCAACACCAATGCCAGTACAGTGGTCGGATAAACCGGCCTGACACTGAAAAAGCTCGGCCAAATGCGGAATAGTACACAGGTTGGCATCAACCGGCTCGGCCGGATAATTGCTGGTGCACTTCAGCAAAATCAAGTCCTGACAGCCATTAGCGCGCAGCACTTCCACCGCTTCGGCCAGTTCGCTCTGGCTTGCCATGCCGGTGGACATAATCACCGGTTTGCCGGTACGGGCGACAGCGGCGAGCAGGGCATGGTCAGTGTTTTCAAAGGAGGCAATTTTGTAGCAGGGCACCTGCAAAGTTTCGAGGAAATCCACTGCGGTTAAATCAAAGGGGGTACTGAACGCCACCATGCCCAGCGCTTTAGCGCGCGCGAAAATCGGTGCATGCCAGTCCCAGGGGGTATTGGCAATTTCATAT
>CBFGPY010000376.1:0-3935 GCA_965650755.1 uncultured Chromatiaceae bacterium
TTTAAGCGCGGCGGCGGCGCAGCAACAAACCTAAAGCTGCGAGGCCAAAGAGGCTTGCTGTGGCAGGTGCTGATACCGGTGCTGAGACAAATTCAAGGCTGACATTGTCTAACAGACCACCTTTACCGTTGCCGTTGGCTGCTGCATTTTTGTTGTACAGGGCGTTACCTAAACCGCCGAAGCCAAGCACCATTTGGTTTGCTGATGCAACGAGCGTGACTTTGTACTGGGTCCAGGCTTTATCGTTACCGGCTTGCGCGTCGTAATCCACTTTAGTGATGTAATTTGCCTGGCTTAACAAACCGGCATTTGGCTGCCAGTAAACACCTAAGCCATTATCGTCCGCCACTGTCGTACGGCTGCGGTACCAAAACGATAATTCATAAGTGGCGCCGACTTTAAGCCCTGTCAACTGCTGGAAGATGCCTGAGTTGCTATTACCGGGTGTGTTGTAATTGAAGTGGGTGTCCATTTCCAGGTAACGGCTACCGTCCTGGGCATTAAACCCTAATGTATTGTTGAAATGTGTTTCGACGCCGGGGCCATAAAATACCCCCCAGCCTGGCAGAGAACCTGTTACAGCCCAGCTGTAACCTTTCCCTAAACTGCCATAATCATTAAAAGAGTTGATAGTTTGTTTTTTGGCGTTACCGTCAAACACAACTGCGGAGTCCGGGTTGCTTTCAAAGCTGCCGTTGGTGACTAAAGTTGCATTGGCATGACCTGCGGCGAATGCTGCGACTACGAATAATGCTTTATACATAAATTTGCTCACTCCGGGCGCTCCTGTGAAAAACATAAATCTCACTCATTCACCTTGGCAATTAATATGCCACGCTGTGTAACCTGTTGATTTGTATATGCTAATAAAATGAAGCAATTCATGTTTGTAAACAAATCTGACAGAGGCTCTCCATTTGTATCGTCCGAGCCAGAAACACCTGTATCTTAGGCGATTGTAGCCGGATGTTACCCGGAAAAATATGTTTATATTTGTGAAATTATTCAATTTGTTTCAGTCATTAATGTCGCTAAATTGCCCCATTGCCACATTTGTGCCGGATGCCGGGCAGACCCCTCTTGCGATAACCAGATGTTATTAGCTGTATCCAGACAAACCGCTTCTACCTGACCGCCTGTCGCAACAGGAACTGTTTTGAGTAGTTGATACTGGCGGTCCAAAATCGCCAGAAAAGGTGCGAAGTCGCCACTGAGCAGCAACGGCAATGGGTTTTGGCGGAAGTTCTGGTAGCCAGCAACGATAAAAACCTGCGCAGTGGCGGAATAAGCAACATCAGTAATGAGGCCGGGTAAAACACTGGTGGTGCCAACTTGCTGCAGTTCACTGGCGGTTCGGCTGGTGTCAACCTGATAGACCCGACTGGTGTCACCCTGCCAGTTTTTGGAGAATAACAATAACTCGCTGCCGGTACTGACCAATGCTTCGGCGTCAAATTCATGCTGATACAGCGCAGGAGCTTTAGGCGTGGGGCCGGGATAACGCAGACGATACGTGGTGACGGGTATTGTAGTGTCACTCGGAGCCGGAAGCGGCAGGGTATAAAGCTGAAGTTCGGTGCGTTGGCCAGTGTTATTGCCGATATCGGCGATCCAAAGTTTGCCCTGATGCATTGTCAGCGCTTCCCAATCCTGGTTTTGCGCTTCAATGTCCAGTCGCTGCACTATCCGGCCTTGCTGGTCTAACCGGTATAAGACTGCTGGATTGCCGGAATCATTAATAGTCAGAAATTGCTGACCGCCCGTACAAACCAGGGCTGAGGTTTCAGCAATTTCACCAGGAAGTGTTGCGGCAGCGACGTCACTAGCGTTAGCTGTTGGCAGATTATCAGGTTGTTGGCTGCAGCTGGTTAACAGCAGCAAACACAGCAAGGCGGATAGTGGAAATTTTAACATCCGGAGAAGGCGTCGGTGATAGTTGTTGATGGATTTTGATCATACCATTGTTTCGCCTGAGTCATTGCCGGTTTCTGCAGAACGCCTGGCGTCAGCGCGTAGCTCATGCCCGGCGAAGCCCGGAAGTTTCAGTTGGCAAGCTATTGATATCAGGGGTAGAATCGATTTTAGCCGTCTCGAAACAATTCATTTATGGAAGATAGCGTGCCGATAAAGTCCAGCCACTTTGAGTCTGCCGGTAACGGTTTCGCGTTTATCCACCGCTTTTTTGACATCTCCATTTATATTGCTGTGTTACTGCTTTGCTGTCAGTTATATGGGGTGTCTTTTGATAAAAATTACCTGATCTTGTTACTGGCGCATGTTGCCGGTATCTCTTATATCGCGGAAGCAATGCAGTTATACCGGCCGTGGCGGCTGAATCAGTTTAGTCAGATGATGTGGCTGGTTTGCCTGTTATTGTTGTTGTGCTTTGCCGGTATGAACATCATGTTGTTTCTGTTTAAAGTCAGTGAAATCTTCTCCCGCGTTGTGGTAGTGGCTTGGTATTGTGCATCAGCAATACTGATGCTGAGTTGGCGTCTGGTGTTCCGGACCGTTCGCAAAATTCAGTTGCAACACGGGATTAATCTGCAGCGTATGGCGATTGTTGGTTTAACTCCGCGCGGCCTACAGTTGTACCAGGAAATTAAAACCCAGCCGCAACTCGGCTTTGCATGTGTCGGGTTTTTCGATGATCGTGAACCGGAACGTTTTCCCGCTGAACATCAGCAACTGCTGATTGGCAAAGTCGCTGATTCTGTTGCTATGGCCCAATCCGGTGCAATTTCGCGTTTGTATATTGCCCTGCCGTTACAGGCCGACAAAAGGATCCAGGAAATAGTGCAACAACTGGGTGATACCACACTCAACGTCTATTTAGTGCCGGATTTTTTGCTGATGAATATGATGCATGGCCGTCTGAGCAGTGTTGGTGAAATTGATACTATTTCGGTGTTTGAATCACCGCATTATGGTATCCAAAACTACCTGAAACGCACCTTTGATATTCTGTTTAGCTTCTGTGCCTTGGTGTTACTGTCGCCGTTGATGTTACTTATCAGTCTTGCCGTCAAACTAACCTCCAAAGGTCCGGTATTTTTTGTCCAGGACCGCTATGGCCTGGATGGTAAAAAGATTGGCGTCTTCAAGTTCCGCACCATGAAAGTACAGGAGAATTCTGATACGGTAGTGCAGGCAAGCCGCAACGATCCCCGCGTGACGACATTGGGTGCTGTGCTGCGGCGTACCTCGCTGGACGAATTACCGCAGTTTTTTAATGTCTTGCTTGGCCAGATGTCGGTCGTCGGGCCAAGGCCTCACGCGGTGGCACACAATGAGCAGTACCGCAGTCAGGTTTTATTTTATATGCTCCGGCATAAAGTAAAGCCCGGCATTACTGGCTGGGCACAGATTAATGGTTGGCGCGGTGAAACAGACACATTAGACAAGATGGAGAAACGGGTGGAGTATGATTTGTATTACATCCGGAACTGGTCGTTGTGGTTTGATATCAAGATAATCTTCAAAACTGTATTTAAGGGATTTAGTGGACAGCATGTGTATTAATCAGGTTGGGTATCGGGTGAAGGGATTTCAGTTCAGTTGTGTCGCACTGATGCTTTTGACAAATCTGGCGGTAGCGCAAGAACAGGAGGGGGTGATCCGGACAGAATCCGGCATCGATTTTATCCCTTCGCTGCAAGCGGAATTAAAACACGATGACAACGTCGTGCGTGATAAAAACGCAACTATTTCCAGCTGGATCTCAACACTGGCGCCCACGCTCAAAGCCAATCTGGTTGACGGTGCTAACAGTTATGGCTTCAATGCAGCGCTTAAAAACGCCGTTTATTTTGACAGCAGCGAGGACAACTTTACTGATGGCTATCTGGAAGCAGAAGCCAGGTTATCACCGGCCAGTGCACATAATCTCAAGATTAAAGCAAATAACAGCTGGTTACACGAAGATCGGGGCACCG
>CBFGPY010000377.1:0-3917 GCA_965650755.1 uncultured Chromatiaceae bacterium
TGCTGGCACAAAAACAGGACTTACATGTGGTGGAGATTGAACGCAATCAAATCCGTTGCATGTATTCACCGGTGCTGTCTGAACAGACGATTGAGCAGCTGAACCAGACCATCACAAGGCTAGGGCAACAGGGGAAAATCGAGCAAATCCTGGCGGCTTACCGCTAGGGGCCTTCGCTCAGACCCACTCCTGCACTTTGCTCAGCAAAGTTCTGGCATCAAAAGGCTTGGCGATAAAATCATTCATCCCGGCCTCCAGGCATTCGCGGCGAAATTCTTCAGTGGCGTGTGCGGTCAGTGCAATAACCGGAAGTTTGGCGTACACCGCTTGTTGGCGCAGTAATTTAGTCGCGGTGTAACCATCCATCGTCGGCATATGCACGTCCATCAGTACCAGGGCATACTGTTGTTGCTGCAGCTGTGACAGTGCCTGTTCACCGTGGTCCGCAACGTCAACAGCAAAGCCGGCATGTTGCAGGATGATCCGTGCCAGCGTCTGATTGTAGCTGTTGTCTTCAACCAGCAGAATGCGGTTGGTATTGGTCGCCAGCGTTGTTGTGGCGGCGCTCTGGGATGGCAGAGGCTCAGGCGCAGGATTGACCGTCGCAGTGCTCACAGGTGTGCTCAAATCTGCGCGTGGCGCCGCTTTGCCCTCGGCGCTTGATTCTGCGCGGTAGCTGCGGATATTAAAGCTGAAAGTACTGCCGATGCCGGCCTGACTTTGCACGTCGATGCGCCCCCCCATAAGCTGCACCAAACGCTGCGCAATACTGAGGCCAAGCCCGGTGCCACCATATTTGCGGCTGGTTGAGCTGTCCGCCTGACTGAATGCCTGAAACAGATTGCTGCACTGTTCCGGGCTCAGGCCAATACCGGTGTCCTGTACGGCAAAATGCAACCAGACTTCGGCCGGCGTTTCCGGCGCCTTCACCTGCAGCGCCAAATCAACCCGCAGCACCACTTTGCCCTGACCGGTAAATTTCACCGCATTGCTGAGCAGGTTAATCAGCACCTGGCTGAGCCGCAACGGGTCGCCAATCAGCCAGGCTGGTACCTGTGGATCTACACTGAATTGCAGCTCCAGCCGTTTTTGCCGTGCCTGCTCGATAAACAAATCGCGAATTTGCTGCAGCATGTCCTGCAGCCGGAAGCGCACCTGTTCCAGTTCCAGCTTGCCGGCTTCGACTTTGGAAAAATCGAGTATGTCATTGATAATGCTCAGTAAAATCTTGCTGGATGCGGTGATTTTACTCAAATACAGCTGTTGGTCCGCGAAGGATTCACTGTTTTGCGCGAGCTGGGCAAAGCCGATGATTGCGTTCATCGGGGTGCGGATCTCGTGGCTCATGTTGGCGAGGAACTCGCTTTTCGCCACCGCAGCTGCTTCGGCTTTTTGCTTGGCGCCTTCGAGCATCAGCATAGTGTCTTCCAGATGCTGGGTGCGCTGGCGCACTAAATCTTCTAGCTTGCTGTTTTCCTGCAACACAGGCCGCACGCGCCAGCCAATCAGGCTTTTTAATAACAACAGCGCCAGCAGCGTATACACCAGATATGCCCACCAGCTCTGATACCATGGTGCGGCAATTTGCAGGTGTAACGGTGTGGCTTCGCTGATTTCGCCAAAGGCATTTTTATAACGCAATTTAAACTGATAACTACCCGGCGCCAGATTGGTGTAATCCCGGTAGGTTTCATTTTGCCAGTCAGACCAGGCCGGGTCATTGCCGGCCAGTTGCACCTGAAACAGGTTGGTATCCAGATGGCCGTAGCGTGGCACTGTATATTCAATCCGCAATGAATTCTGATCTGCAGCCAACTCCAGTTTTGCCAGATGGCCGCCGGCGAAGTGCGTCTGATTGTCGCGGCTGACCACCCGGCGGATCAATGGTGGATGCGCGACCTGCGACTTACTGATGCGGCTGGCATCGAAACGGAAAATCCCTTCAGCGCCGCCAAACCAGGTAACGGCAGCGTCCTCAGCGAGGATCACGTCCAGCGGTGTATCAGCCAGCGGAAACAGTGGTGCTGCTGACCAGTGATAAGGTTGATCAGCGGCGGATTTTTCTGCGGCACCGGCCTGACGCTCGCCGGTCTGATTATCCCAGTTGATCATCCAAATCCGGCCGGCGCTGTCCTGGGTTGGAGAGCGGACCCAGGGCTGCTCAGGAAATAAGTCGCGAAACACCGGATGGAGCTGGAAACTCTGTGTGCTTTGGTTAAATTGATACAGGCCGGCGACCGTGGCAAACAACAAACCGCCGGACCAGCGATGCACAGAATTGCGATTCAGGCTTGGCAGTCCGGCCGTTTCGGTAAATTTGTCGATTAACGCCGGCGTGCCGCTTTGCAGGCGATAAATGCCATGTGCCAGACTACCAATCCATAAAGTACCGTCACTTTCTTCGACCAGACTGTTCAGGTTACCTTCTATTCCCGCTATCAATCCCAGGTCACGCCACTGCTGACCATCAAATTGCAGCCGGGTCAGGCCGTTTTGCAGACCAACCCAGACTTGGGAAGGATCGCGACGCGAAACCAGCAGCACTTTAACTGGCAGCGGCGCGCTGTAAATCAGGCTGGCTTGACCGTCTTTGTACTGAAATACGCCTTTGTTATTGGCGATAAGCATTGAATCGGCAAAATCGGCAAAATCCCAGGTCTGATTGGTAAAACCGTCCAGCGCGGTAAAATGTGCGGCTTTGACGCCGTCGGCCTGCAGTCGGAACAAACCCTGGCTGGTGCCGGCAAACAGCTGACCGTTGTAGCGGTGCAGTGACAACACATTGCCTTTGAGCCCCATCACATGGTTAAACATTGAAATCGCCGAAGAGGCTTCCACCCGGGCCAGACCATGGTCCATCGCTACCCACAGGCCTTGTTGCCGGTCTTCCATCAGCGCGCGGATATTGTCATCCAGCATGCCGGAGAATTTATTGATATGGCTGTGAATATTGCCCTTGTCATCCAGCAGATAAATACCGTTACGCACTGTGCCGATGGCCAGCAGACCGTTGCGCAGACGCAAGCTGGTGTAAATCATCGCTTCGTTCAGTTCGCTGCTGGCTGGTAACGTAACGTGGGACATGCCATGCGGGCCAAGCAGAAAAAAGCCAGCGTCGCGGGTGCCAATCAGTACCTGATTTTCATCCCATTGTTCGGCGATAAACACTGCTTTGTCGGCCAGCGGCTGGGCGGCGGGTATGGGCTCCAGCCGGCCGTCGGTCAGTTCCAGCAAGCCGGTGTCCTGTTCTTTAATCAAAATCCGGTCGTTGAGCTGGAAAGCTTTCATAAAAGCCGACTCGCTGGTCCAGCTGCGGACTTCCTGGTCGTTGATTAAAAACAGATAAGAGCGGGCGACAAACAACACGCCTTGGTCTGTGACAAAAGTCTGGCGGATATCCTGAAAATTACGGTAAGCGGCCGGAATACGATCGCGCCAGGACACAAACTGTGCGCCCTGCGGCCGGCTTTTATTGATATACCCGAGGTCGCCTTTGGCCCCGACATAGATGCGGCCATCATTGCCAGGTGCCAGCGAGCGCACTACTGACTGATTGGTGGTTGCCAGTGTGCGCCAGTGCACACCATCAAACTCCAGCACGCCAACATTATTGCCGGCATAAATCAGGCCGTCAGTGTCCTGCAGTAAGGCCCAGTTTTGGGTACCGGCGTTATAGTCTTTGGGTTTGAAATTTTTGAGCAGGGGTAAACCGGCTTCCATCGCGCTCACCAGCGTGCTGCACAACAGCAGGCTGAGAGCCAACAACCGGGTGACAGATACAATAACTGACGCAAATCCCTGCACAGCAAAACCTCGTGGTCTGAACGCGGCTCCAGTCGGAGCGCAGACCTGCTAAATTAACCCAGCCCATGGCTTGGGTCAATTTCAGACTTTTTCTTTGGTCAGCTTGTCCAGGT
>CBFGPY010000378.1:0-3904 GCA_965650755.1 uncultured Chromatiaceae bacterium
GGTCGATTTTTATAATCAGCGTAAACAGACGCTGGGGCATGCCGCCTGAATAATAGCCAACTACACCATGCTGTGATAAAGACGCCCTGACGGGCGTTTTTTTCATCCCGTGCTCCCCGCTTCAGTCAGGTAAAATGCCGGACCTTGATCGTCGGCAGTCTCACCGGCTTTTGGCGGAACCAGCGTTGTAAAATCAACATGCTATCTGTTATCTTCGCAACCATTCCCGCCTTCTCTGCAGCAAGTGAGCCTGACATGTATTACATGATTTATTCTGAAGATATTGCCAATAGCCTGACGTTACGACTGCAACACCGACCTGCGCATCTGGCGCGCTTACAACTACTCGCTGATGCCGGCCGGTTGTTGCTGGCAGGCCCGACGCCGGCCATAGACAGTAACGATCCGGGGGAAGCCGGCTTCAGCGGCTCGCTGGTCGTGGCAGAGTTTGCGTCATTAGCTGAAGCACAACAGTGGGCAGCGCAGGACCCATTTATCCTCAATGGCGTCTATGCCCGCAGCACCGTTAAACCATTTAAGAAAGTGTTGCCATAAGGATGTGATATGTCTTTGATTTTATTAACTGGAGGCGCCGGTTATATCGGTAGCCACACCGCTATTGTGTTACAACAGGCTGGTTTTGATGTCATTGCGCTGGATAATTTGTGTAACTCTTCGGCCGAATCACTGCGCCGCGTTGCCCAGATCACCGGCAAAGCCGTGCCGCTGATTGAAGCTGATATCCGTGATGAAGCTGCGCTACGCCGGGTTTTCGCTGACTATCCGATCACGGCAGTCGTCCATTTTGCCGGTTTAAAAGCTGTTGGTGAATCCACCCAATTACCGCTGAAATACTATGACTATAATGTGGCCGGCACTGTAACTTTGTGTCGCGTCATGGCCGACGCCGGCGTCAAGCAGCTGGTATTCAGTTCGTCGGCGACCGTGTACGGCGCTGCGGCCGAAGTGCCGATCACGGAAAACTCGGCACGCTCTGCGACCAATCCTTATGGTCAAAGTAAGCTGATGATTGAATACATTCTGCAGGACCTGGCGGCCGCTGATGCAGAGTGGCGCATCACTTTGCTGCGTTATTTTAATCCGGTAGGCGCGCACCCGAGCGGCCTGATCGGTGAAGATCCAAATGGTATTCCGAACAATCTGATGCCGTTTATTTCGCAGGTCGCCGTTGGCAAACGTGCACAATTATCAGTATTTGGCAGTGATTATCCGACGGCCGATGGCACCGGGGTACGTGATTACATTCATGTGATGGATTTGGCCCGTGGCCATCTGCAAGCGCTGAAGTACCTGCAACAACATACTGGCATCGAAGCAGTGAATTTAGGTACTGGTCAGGGCTATAGTGTGTTACAGATGGTTGAGGCTTTTGCCCGGGAAAATCAGGTGGCCGTACCTTACCAGTTGGTTGCACGCAGACCCGGCGATGTGGCCGTTTGCTACGCTGAGCCCGCCAAAGCCGCCCGTTTGCTGGATTGGCGCGCCGAACACTCGCTGGCTGACATGGTGCGGGATGCCTGGCGCTGGCAACAACAAAATCCGGATGGTTATCACCAGCACTAAGCTGGTACGGAGGTTTGATGCGGCAAATTGCGCGGACTCTGCTTGGTGGTGTGTTGTGGCTTGGTAGCTGCGGTTCGGCTGTAGCTGCAGACGCAGCTGCATTTGACGAGCTGGTGCGCCAGCTGGAGCAAGGCGAGCAGGTGTTTTATGATGCCAAAGCTGCCAACGCTTTTCTCAGCCAGTTAAAGCAACAATTGCCGCCGAATGACGAGCCGCGCCTGCGCCGTTATCAGCGAGAAGCCTGTGCTATTGAGTTTGCCGAAGATCCCAAAGCCGGTATTGCTTATGCAGAACGCTTTATCTCCGACCCTGCTTATGCGTCTGACCACCTGACACTCAGTTATTTTTATTTATGCCGTGCCTCCTTTCTCGCCATCACCGGCGATATTGCCCGGCAGGAAGTCGATTTATCCCAGGCGCTGGCGCTGGCAAACAGCAGTGAAGATGCGCTGGCACAGGCTAATGTCCTATCGGCTCAGGCAGACCTCCATTCAACCCGCGGAGAGCATGCAGAATCGTTAATCCGCTTGTTTAAGGCGTATGAGTTATTTCAGAAATCGGCGAATCGTCAGGGTATTGGCTTATCGCTGGAAAATATCGCTACGTCTTTTCGGCGCATGACGGAATATGAAAAAGCGCTCGAATACCTGGAGACCAGTGAGCGCGAGTACATTGCACCAAATGACAGCTACAGGCAGGCATTTGTCCTGACGCAAAAAGCCTTTATCTTCGCCGAAATGGGTAAAACGCCACAAGCCAGAGCAGTTCTGCAGCAAGTGCGGAAAATTTACCAGGACATCAATGACGAACGCTACGCCATTGCTGCTGCCATCGAGCTGTTGTGGGTCAGTAATCTGGAACAGAAATTTACCCAATCGCTGGAAATGATTGCGGAAATAGAACAACAAATCCGCCGGATCCAAACTAAAGATCGGGATTTTCAGCCCTATAACAATACGTTATATCAGCTATATCAGGCCGAAGCTTTAGCTGAAACAGCTCAACCTGAGCAGGCATCATTAAAATTTGCCGCCGCAGAGTCTATGCTTGCGCAGCAAAAGAATCCTCGCTATCTGCTGATGTTGCGTCAGTCCTGGTCGCGGGCGGAAGCCAAGGCCGGGCGTTTCGAACGCGCCTATCAGTTACTGACAGAGGCCGTTGCGTTGCAGGAGCAACTGAATTCTCAGGCCAAACAACAACGGGAAGCCTTGTTAAAGTTCCAGTTCGACAGCGAGCTGCAGTCGCAGAAAAACTCGCAGCTACAGGCGGAAAACCGCCTAAGCGGCCAGCAGGTAGCGATGTTAGAAGCAGCGCAGCGCTGGCAATATATTGCTATTGGTCTGTTTGTTGTGCTGGCGCTAATCGCACTGTTTTATGCCATTTCGCAAATCCAGCGCAACAAACGGCTGCACAAACTGGCGATGACTGACGAGCTGACGCAGGTTGGCAATCGCCGGGCTATTCTGGCGCAGTGCAACCGGGTGATGGAGCAAGCCAGCCACAACCAGCAGGCCTGGAGCCTGATGATTGCGGATATTGATCATTTTAAGCAATGCAACGATTTATATGGCCACGATGCCGGCGACGAAGTGCTGCGTGGTGTGGCGCAGGCCATGCTGAGTGTGTTGAGAGCACAGGACCGGATTGGCCGCAGTGGCGGCGAGGAGTTTTTGCTGGTATTGCCTGATACCAAAGAGCTACAGGCCACGGTTATCGCGGAACAGTTGCGGCAGGCCGTAGAACTTCTGCGTTTTCATTCATACCCAGATCTTCGGATCAGTATCAGTATCGGCCTGACCCAGGCTGGCCGGCATGAGCAGGTGCGCGAAGTCATCACCAGAGCGGACAGTGCTTTGTATCAGGCGAAAAATCGCGGACGTAACCAGGTGGTCAGCTACTGATCCCATTGCAAGGATGTTGTTGTGTTGTTATCGAATCCCACGCCGTTGACCCCGGGCTTTATGGTGGTCCATGCCAATTTACCGGAGCAGCTGCGGGCCCTCTGTACTGCCTGGATGGCGGCGTACCCGCTGGATGTGTTTGAAGCTGAAACTATCCTGGTGCAAAGCAACGGTATTGCACAGTGGCTGAAACTGGCTCTGGCGGCCGACGCTAAAGCCGACGGCAGTGGTGGCCTCGGTATCGCGGCGGGATTATCGCTGACCATGCCACATCGCTTTGTCTGGCAATTGTACCGCTGGTTATTGCCCGACCTGCAGATCCCACAACATTGTTCTTTTGACAAAGACCAGCTGCACTGGCGGTTAATGCGGTTGTTGCCTGAGCTTGTGAAGCAACCGCAGTTTGCCACGCTGGCGTC
>CBFGPY010000379.1:0-3898 GCA_965650755.1 uncultured Chromatiaceae bacterium
AACTGCAGTTCATAAGCGGGCGTGATGTACGGTAAGCGTAAGGTCGGTTCCAAATGCAGGCGGTCAGCTTCGGTGATCGGCGCATTATCGTTGGCAAAATGTGAATACTGACTGTGCCAGCTGAACTCAACGCCGGCAGGCAATTTCGTGGGACGGGCTGAACTTAGATCCCACTGCGGCAAGGCCGCATAAGAATAGCTGTCGGCATAATTACCAAGAATTTCAAAGCCCTGCAGCCGGATGTTTGAATGCAGATCAGTGCCGAAATAACTCAGGCTGGCCTGACGGTTGAGCTGAGTATCGCTTTGGTTATTAAAATCTGAGCCCAGTTCGCTGAGATAAGCATCATCACTGACATCAGTAAAATCGACCTGGGCCCGCCAGTTGTCGGCAAAATCAGAACGATGCTCGACATGGCTCAGATAGCGGCTGCCAAAGCCTGCAGGTTTGTCCTGGTCGTTTGGCAAAAACTCGAGCTGCAATTTGCCACTATCCTGTGTTGTCAGGTAGCGGAATTCAGTTTTCAGCTGGGTGCCACGCTCGCTCATGTAACGCGGCGTGATGGTCGCATCATAGTTTTCAGCCAGATTCAGATAATAAGGCAGCTGGAAATCTACCCCTAGCTTTTGCGAGCTGCCAAATTTAGGGATCAGCAAACCGGATTTACGCTGATTACTGACCGGAAAAGTCATGTACGGCAGATACAGCACCGGCACGCCTTTGATTTTCACCACGGAATTCCAGGCTTCCCCCCAGCCGTCATCGGCATTGAGCTGAATGTCTTCCGCTTCCAGCGCCCAGCCGTTGTCGCCATCCGGGCAAGTGGTGAAACTGGCTTCTTTTAATTTCACCTGTTCGCTGGATGCCTGCATTTCTTTGGCATAACCGCGGCCAGCCTGACTGATAAAGCGGTAGTCCGCATCCGTCATGGTGGCATTATTATCGTCGATACGGGCACTGAACGAGCTGCTGCTGACTTTTAACTGCGGGCTGTAGTAGCTGATGCCGCCGTCAGCAAACATTTTTTGCTCGGTTTTGGAAAAGGTAGCGCTGGGAGCGCTCAATAGGGTGTCGCGATGCGTTAATTCGACGCCATCGCTGAAAATCGCGCTCTGATTGTCGTTCAGGCTGACTTTGCCGGAAAAAATCCGCAGATTGTTATCGTTTTTATCCAGTTGTGATAAACGCTCTGGCAACGACAGGCTGGGATAACATTGCCTGACCGGCTCAGCCGCAAGCGCCAGACCCGGGAGTCCGAACATCAGCAGGTACAAGGCATGGTATTTCATCCGGTATTCCAAAAAAGTTGCTCTGTTCCGTCAGGTCGCAGCCGACCAGAATGCAAAAAGAGGGCCTGTATGATAAATCAATTTTCGCCGCTCGGCTAATCCGTTATAGTGCGGCTTTTGCCCGGTTTGGAGTGCACAAGTGGCGGAAAGGTTGTCACAAATCCAGAATTTTTTACAGCAGTATCAGGCTGACAGCCAAATGCAGTACACCGCTTTAAGCGGTGACGCCAGTTTCCGCCGTTATTGGCGTGTGCGAAGCGGGACGCAGCACTGGATGCTGATGGACGCACCACCGGTTCCGGCGGACTGTCTGCGTTTTATCGCTGTAGCGCAGGCGCTGGCCGATGCCGGTTTGCGCGTACCTAAGGTTCTGGCGGCGGACCCGGCCGCCGGGCTGATCCTGCTGGAGGATTTTGGCGACGATTTGCTGCAATATAGTCTGACTCAGGACAATATGCGGCATTGGTATCGTCAGGCGTTGGCCCTGCTGCCGATGCAACAGCAAGTTCGACACACGTCAGAGGGCCTGTTGCCGGCATTTGACCGCGCCTTCGTGCTGCGTGAACTGCAGATCTTTACCGACTGGTTTTTAGCAGTGCATTTGCAGCTGCCAATTGATTCTGCAACCCAGGCGCTGCTCGACAGCACTTTTGACCTGATTGCCGATGTGGTGCTGGCTCAGCCCCAAGCCGGTATGCACCGTGATTTTCACTCGCGAAATCTGATGATCCTGCCGGATCAAACTTTGGCTGTGATTGACTTTCAGGACGCAGTGGTGGGCCCGGTCAGCTATGACGCGGTTTCTCTGCTACGCGATTGTTACCTGCGTTGGCCTGATGAGGACGTGGCGCTGCTACGCGATGAGTTTTATCACAGCTTACAGCAACAGCGGCTGCTCCCAGCTCATTATTCGCCGGAGGAGTTCAGCCGGGCTTTTGATTGGACAGGTCTGCAACGGCATATCAAAGTCTGTGGCATTTTTGCCAGACTTTATCATCGTGATCACAAAGCAGGCTACCTCGCAGATTTACCACGGGTTCTTGGTTATATAGTTGATATTGCCAAACAATATCCGGAGTTAACGGCGTTCAGCCAATGGTTTGAGCAAGTCGTGATGCCACGTTTTGCCAAGGTGAGCGCATGAGAGCAATGATTCTGGCGGCAGGCCGCGGCGAGCGGATGCGCCCGTTAACTGACGTGCTGCCAAAACCTTTATTGCCGGTCGGCGGCAAGCCTTTAATTGTGCATCATTTGCAGGCCTTGCGTGCTGCCGGCATTCAGGATGTGGTGATCAATCATGCCTGGCTTGGCGCAAAAATCGAGGCTGAACTTGGCAACGGACAGCAATACGGTTTGCAGATCCGCTATTCGCCTGAAGGTGAAACCGGTCTGGAAACCGCCGGCGGCATCCGGCTGGCCTTGCCTTTACTTGGTGACTTCCCGTTTCTGGTGGTCAACGGGGATGTGTTAACGGACTATCCGTTCGCTAAGCTTTCTGATGGATTAAAACCCGGTAAATCAGCGCATCTGGTATTGGTGCCGAATCCACCGCAACATCCACAGGGGGATTTTGCGTTGCAAGACGGCTTGGCCCAGGCGGATGGCGATAGCAAATTTACGTTCAGTGGTATTGCGGTTTACCGGCCGGAATTTTTTCGTGATGTGCCATCCGGTGCGCAAAAACTAGCGCCATTTTTACGGGCAGCGATGGCGCGGCATCAGGTCAGTGCTGAACTGTATCAGGGCTATTGGGCTGATATCGGCACGCCGCAACGGCTGGCTGACGCCGATTTATACATTCGCAGCAGGAGCTGACTATGTGGGGCAAGTTATTAGGCGGCTTGTTTGGCCTCGCCATGTTTAAAATCCCCGGCCTGATCGCCGGTGTTTTTATTGGTCATTGGTTTGACCGTGGCCTGCGGCAACAATTTGAACAAGCTGGTGGTTTTGCTGGTTTAAAACGCGATCAGGCCGACGCACAGGGCCTGTTTATGTACAGCACTTTTGCCGTGATGGGACATCTGGCCAAGGCTGATGGCGTGGTAACGCCGGCCCATATTGATAAAGCCGTCGCTTTTATGCAGCAACTGGGTCTTGGTGCGACACAGCAGCAGGAAGCGCAACGGGCCTTTCGCGAAGGTAAAGCCGCCGATTTTCCGTTGCAGCAGCAACTGCAGACGTTGCGGCAGGCGTTTCGCTGGCGACCGGATTTGTTGCAGATGTTCCTCGAGATCCAAATCTCGGTTGCTTATGTCGACGGCCGCTTAAGTGACATAGAACTGAATTTATTGCAGCAGGTCGCCAGCGCCCTGGCGATTTCAAATACGCGATTGCAGTATTTATTGGGACGGTTTGAAGCCGAAGCGCGTTTCTCCCAGCGTCAGACTAAACAAACCCCTGCTGCAGATGCTATTGCTGATGCCTACCAGCTGCTTGGCGTGGCAGCCAGCTGCAGTGACAATGAACTGAAAAAGGCCTATAAAAAGCAGATGTCTCAGCATCACCCGGATAAGCTGATGTCACAGGGTTTACCGAAGGAAATGCTGGAACTGGCCAATCAGAAAACCCAGCAAATTCAAGCTGCTTACGAGCTGTTAAAACAACACCGC
>CBFGPY010000380.1:0-3892 GCA_965650755.1 uncultured Chromatiaceae bacterium
CGCGTCATCGGTCAGGAAGGTCGCTCCCGTGGTTATATCAATGGGGTGCAGGTTCCGGCGCAGCAACTCAAAGCACTGGGGCAGCATTTACTCAGCATTCATGGCCAACACGCTCATCAGCAACTGCTGAAAAATGACTATCAGCGCCAGTTGCTGGATGCATTCGCTGCGCATCCGGAATTGCTGGCAGCCTGTAAGCAACAGTGGAAGCAGGCGCAGCAGTTAAAAGCTGAATACCAGGCATTGCAGCAAAACCAGCAGCAACGCGAAGCGCAGCGCCAATTACTGGAATATCAGGTGGCTGAGCTCGACCAGTTCGCGCCACAGCCAGACGAATTCGCTGCCTTAGAAACCGAGCATCAACGGCTCAGTCACAGTTCCGGCCTGATCCAGAGCAGCCAGCTGGCGTTGCAGCTGCTGTACGACAATGACGAATCCAACAGCTATGCCATGCTGCGTCAGGCGAGCTTTGAAGTCAGCAACAGCGCTGCTATCGACAGTCAGCTGAGCCCGGTTGAACAAATGTTGCAGGAAGCCTTGGTCCAGATTGAAGAAGCCAGCCGCGAACTGCGTCGTTATGCCGAGCGGGTTGAAGTAGACCCGGAACGTTTAATGGAGATTGACCAGCGGCTGAGCCAATGGCTGAATCTGAGCCGTAAACATCAAATCACACCTGATACCCTGCCACTGCATCACCAGCTGCTCAGCCAGCAGTTACAGGAACTGGCCGGTGACGACGAGCGACTGGTTGAACTGGAACTGCATATTCAGCAGGCTCTGCGTGAATTCAGCAACAGTGCTGAGCAGTTAAGCCACAGCCGGCAACAGGCAGCGCTCGAGCTGTCTGCCCGTATCGCCGGCAGTATGGCTGACTTAAGTATGCACAACGCCCGCTTCCACATCGACGTGCAGCCACAGGCGCCGGAACGGGCGAATGGCCATGGCTGGGACCAGATTGAATTTTTGGTTAGCACCAATCCGGGTCAACCATTGCAACCTTTACACAAAGTCGCATCGGGCGGTGAATTGTCCCGCATCAGTCTGGCAGTACAAGTCATTCTGGCGGATAAAGTCACAACCCCAACACTGATTTTCGATGAAGTCGACGTCGGCATCAGCGGGCCAGTCGCCGCCGGTGTAGGCCGGATGCTGCGTCAGCTTGGCGGCAGCACCCAGCTGATTTGTGTCACGCATTTACCGCAAGTCGCGAGCCAGGGCCATCAACAGCTGTTTGTTGAAAAATATACTGACGGTATCCACACTGAAACCCGCATGCGGGCGCTGACCGACGATGAACGGGTACAGGAAATCGCCAGACTGCTGGCCGGTGAAAACGTCAGCGCGCATGCAATTGCCAATGCCCGCGAACTTTTATGCACGCCATAAGTCAGAACAGCGCTGCAGCAAAAGGCTGCAGCTTCTGACAAGTTCTGCAGCGCAGCACTTTAATCTTGGCCGGCGCTTGCGGTATGATGCCGGTCACTTTGCTAACTAAAGCTGATAATGAAGAGAATTATGCGCGAGTTGACGTTAAAAAAAGCCGGAGCCTGGCTGTTTGCCTCTGGCCTGATGCTGTCCGTGACAGCTTGCAGCAGCTGGATTTACCGGATTGATGTACCACAAGGTAACTTTCTGGAGCAAAAAGATATCGATAAGCTGCGCATCCAGATGAGCAAAGAACAAGTGCAATATGTACTTGGTAACCCGGTTGCTGAAAACAGCTTTGAAGACAATACTTGACATTATTTTTACTCACTACAAGGTGGCCGTGGCGACAACTTCAAAAAACAGCTGGTGCTGAATTTCCAAAATGGCAAGCTGGCGAAAATGAGCGGCGATTTTGACGTACCAAAAGAATTTAACGTACCGCTGGATCAATAACCTGAAGCCTTGCAGTACTTGAGAAACAATAAACCCGCTGAAATCGCGGGTTTATTGTTTTTGGGCGCTCAGGTTAAATCAGCTGACACGCTATCGGGCAGCTTCAGCGTCCCCTTCGTCTTCCTCACGGGCATGATGCTGTTGTGGCCGGCCACCGGTAACTTTATCCGCCCGCCCTTCTTCTTTCGCTTTGTCGGCCCGGCGCTTACGCATGTCTTTCGGGTCGGCAATCAAAGGCCGGTAAATTTCAATGCGGTCACCCGCGTTTAAGCTGTCTTCCAGCCTTACAGTGCGGCTCCAGATCCCAACTTTGTGCAGCGTCAGGTCAATTTCCGGATACATCCGTAAAATCCCAGAACTTTCAATCGCCTGACGCACAGTTGCATCTACCGGCACACTGACACTCAGCAGCGACTGGCGCTGCGGCAGAGCAAAAGCCACTTCAATTAAGATCACGTCAGCCATGTGCAACTCCGTAAACCTGTTTGGCTCTGTTGGTGAAAGCCAGCACCATAGCGCCGGTCAATTCGTTGAAAATCTTACCAAAGGCAAATTCGATGAGCTTGCTGGAGAACTCAAACTCCAGTTCCAGCACTACTTTACAGGCCTGGTCGTTCAGCGGCACAAAACGCCAGCCACCGCGCAGGAATTTAAAAGGCCCATCGACCAGTTCCATGCCAATACGCTGAAACGGCTCTAAGCTGTTGCGGGTGGTGAAACTTTGGGTAATACCGGCCTTACTGATATCCAGTCGCGCCGTCTGTTGCTGTTCGGTGGCACTCAGTACCACCGCATGGCTGCAGCCCGGTAAAAATTGCGGATAAGATGGAACATCATTAACCAATTGATACATCTGTTGGCAGCTGTAAAAAACCAGCGCGCTGCGCTCAATTTGTGGCATACTCACTCCCCTGGATCAGGTCGGCGATTGTAACAGATCCTGCCCCTGTCACAAGTTTTCACGGCAGCAACACAAGCTGTGTTGTTTAGGCCCGCAAGTCTTCTCTGAGTTAGCATGACTAAGAAAAAAAACCAAAATGAGGGCGGCACTATCGCCCTGAACCGCAAAGCCCGCCACGAATATTCACTCGAAGACCGTTTCGAGGGCGGCATGGCGCTGCAAGGCTGGGAAATCAAAAGTATCCGCCAGGGTAAAGCCAATATCGCCGATTCCTACGTTATCATCAAAGACGGTGAGGCTTACTTGTTTGGCGCAGTGATCCAACCACTGAACAGTGCCTCCAGCCATGTGGTCTGCGACCCGGAACGGTCGCGCAAACTGCTGCTGAACAAACGCGAAATCAATAAACTGATTGGCGCCAAAGAACGTGAAGGCTACACCATGGTCGCGACCGCCATGTACTGGAAAGGCCCGTGGGTCAAATTAGAGTTCTACCTGGCCAAAGGTAAACGCGAATTCGACAAACGCGACGACATCAAAGACCGAGACTGGTCACGCGAAAAAGAACGGATGATGAAGCATTCCAAGCGGTGATTTTATCCGCCAGGACTTGAAACTGGCGAATTGATCACCACTTAGAGGTTAAGCAGCACAGAAAGGCAGCAAAGTGCAAAAGCATTACTTGCCGCCAGGTGTTGCAGGGCATAGAATGCCCAGGTTACTGAAGCGTTCGCTTCACGAAGAATTCGGGGCTGATACTGGATTCGACGGGATTCACGAACTCCTAAGTGCATGCCGAGGGGCGGTTGGCCTCGTAAAAAGCCGCAAAAAAGTAGTCGCAAACGACGAAACATACGCAATCGCTGCCTAATAAGCAGTAGATGCTCTCCCCCCCGCGCATGCCTGTAAGCCGGGATTTTGGGAGATCACCCCTAACAGGATCGCATGGCGGCTTTGTCCGGAGCCAAGATGCTAAAACCAATCGGACTCGCCCAACGATAGCCTGCCATTCGGCGCTCCTAGGGTTAACCAAATGAATGGATAAGCATGTAGTACTGAAGACGTAGGTTTTTCGGACGGGGGTTCAAATCCCCCCAGCTCCACCAATAA
>CBFGPY010000381.1:0-3883 GCA_965650755.1 uncultured Chromatiaceae bacterium
GTTAAATCAATCAGCGCCGCATTCGCCCGGGAAATATAATTCGCCATAACCAAACTGTGATTGGCTAAGACCCCAAATCCACTGCCATTTAAAACCATCGGCGACCATATAGTTTGCTGAGTGGATTCAAGTTCGCGGATAATTTGCTGCAGACTCACTGTTGCGTTTTTTCGTTCCAGTACGTCGGCGAAATCTACCTCGATCGCTTTTAGAAAATGCAGCAATGCCCAGCTGGCACCACGCGCTTCATAGAATTCATTGTCGATACGCCACCAGGATGTTTTGACCATCATCTCCTGCGGAGTCAGTGTGGATTGCCGCGCCGCCGCGTCGCCGGCTAAATCTGTGTTCAGCCGGTCCTGACCGACACTGGCACTTAATCGCTGACTATAACTTCCCAGTCTTTTTTCAACCTGCTTCAGCCAGTCGCGTAAATTGTCTGCGCGGGCATAGAATTGATGATCCTGATTGTTAGGATCCATCAAAGCCTGGCGATAAGTCCACAATAGTTTAACAGCGGCGGTATATTCATCTTCTGGCGTGGGTACAGCCCAGCTGCGATGTTCAATATTAAATTTAGGCTGCACTTGCTTCAATAAGCTATTTTCGACGGATTGAGATTGAGAACGGCTAAGGTCGGTACGCATCGCCAAGGCGAGATCTCTGATCATCTCGAGCGCACCGAGTTCCCAGGCCGGCATGTCATCCATCAACACAAAAGGTGGCAAAATATCATTGCTGATAAATCCACCGGGTTTATAGAGCAGAGTTTCAGTGACATGAATAAGCGTGTTGGTGGTTGTAAAACCAACCACAGGTTTATCGTTACCCGCCGCCGTCTTTGCGATCTGAGCCACATCAAAGGCTGCCGGCTCATCGCTGTAATACAGCGCCATGCCCCACCCCACCAACACAGTGCAGAGCAACAGCGCACCACCTATCATCAGCTTATGCATGATAAATTCCTATTGTTTCGGGATCCGCGTGACACTGGCTTGCACTTCCTGCGAAGTACCATCTGACCAATGCAGACGCAACTGAACTTGTTTGCCAAGACTGATTTTTTGCACAGGCCGGAATAACATCAAATGCAGGCCGCCAGGTTGTAAATGTACCTGCTGACCAGGCTCAACAACAATTTGGTCGATTTCGGTCATTTGCATCATGCCATCAACCATTTGATGAGTATGCAGCTCAACAGCACCGAAGTTACTGCTGCTGACCGACACTAAGGCAATTTGTGCAGTGCCTTTGTTATGCAAGGAGAAATAACCTGCACTGAGACTCTTTCCTGGTAATGGTTCCCGCACAGTTGCGTTGGTGATATCAACCTGTGCAGCCCACAGGTTGAAAGATAATAAACTTACAGCAAACAAAGTGATTTGTTTCATCAGGGGCTCCTGCTTGACTAATCTGCGTATCTTACACAGGAGCCGTACTTTTGTCAGACAACATAGCGGTTTGGCAAAATTAATGCGGCAGCCAGATACGCCACTAGTAGGACTGTGGGCATCGCCAAAAACGCAAATACGGCGACGCAACGAATCAGTGTAGTATTGTGTCCATAGGCGCGGGCCAATCCTCCGCAAACGCCGGCAATTTTGCGATCCGCTTTGTTACAGTACCAACGATTGTCACGATGAGTTCTCATCACATTCTCCCGATAGTTAAAGTTCAATCAAAGACAATCAATTCATATGCCAGTATTTTTATTATTAAATATCAATATGTTAGATACACCCATCGAATGAGTGGTGATATTGAAAGCAATTTAGGCTAATTTTTAGCTTTTCTGGTTAAAAGGTGGCGAATTTAACGCAAGCCGCGAAGGACTGAAAAAGCACAAAAAAAACCCGGTACTGCTAGGACCGGGTTATCGAAGGGATTTCTGTCGGCGGCAAAAACCATAACCATAGTTTCGCCGTGACAAAGATACTGATGACGGGGAGCAAAAACATCCCAAATAATTGTGGAGATAAGGCAAGAATCACCATGTTACTCCACAATAGTTGTGTCGTTGCTGGCAAGTCCTGCGACCACTTCAGTTTCAGCAGCTTCAGCATCTTCTGTTACTGCATCTGCCAGACTTTCAGTCAGAGACTGTTGTAACTGCTCGGCCAGATTTACTTTCATTGCCGCGGCTTGTTCAGCGATCTGCGCTGTCGCAATTGTAGTCAGTTCACTGACCGGATCTCCCATGACAGCTTGAGTGCCAAACATCAGAACGGTGACGAATAAAACTTTGTTAATTGATTTCATGTTAATTTCCTCGTTGGTTGAATTCACTGCTTTCAGACAATGAATTACAATCCCTGTGCCAACTTAGAAAACAATTATATCCTATTGTTTTTAAATGAATTTAATTAACCGCTTTTAAGTCTGACTCTAAGCTAAAGCACCGCAAAAACCAAAAATTAGCGAAATTAACCAAATTTTAGCAAGCTTCTGGAACCTTAGCCAAAGCAGCTTCCAAAACCTCAGGACCACTGCTGGCAAGATGCCCAACTTCACTCAAATGGCGACGCCACTGTCTTGCTCCCGGTACGCCCTGAAATATCCCGAGCATATGGCGGGCAACATGCCAGAACCGAGCACCTTGCTGCATCTGTTGCTCGATATAGGGCAACATTTGCCGGACTACCTGATGCGGAGTCGGAACCGGCGTCTCATCCAAATACAACGCCCGGTCAATCTGAGCCAGCAATAAAGGGTTTGTATAGACTTCACGGCCAATCATCACGCCATCGAGATGTTTCAGATGCTGCAAACAATCATCAACGGTTTTAATACCACCGTTGATGGCAATATCAAGCTCAGGAAACTGCTGTTTTAACTGATATACACGTGGATAATTCAGTGGCGGTATTTCGCGGTTCTCTTTGGGACTCAGTCCCTGCAACCAGGCTTTACGTGCGTGAATGATAAACTGTAAACAGCCAGCTTCTTTGACGACACCAACGAAATCAGTCAGAAACTGCATGTCATCAGAATCATCAATACCGATACGTGTCTTGACCGTAATCGGAATATCAACGACAGCCCGCATGGCACTGACGCACTCAGCAACCAGTTCAGGCTTTGCCATCAGGCAAGCGCCAAACATGCCGTTTTGCACCCGATCAGACGGGCAGCCGACGTTAATATTGATGGCGTCATAGCCGTGCTGCTGACATAAAACTGCAGACTTCGCCATGGCGACCGGATCTGAACCACCCAGCTGCACAACAACCGGATGCTCTGCTTCGTTAAATGACAGGTAATCTCCCTGCCCAAACAGAATAGCGCCAGTCGTGACCATTTCGGTATACAACACAGCGTGACGACTCAATTGACGATGAAAATAACGACAGTGTTTATCGGTCCAATCCAGCATTGGCGCGACAGAAAATTTATGATTCACGGTAACCTCCAGCAAGACGGCTATTTTAACCGGAATCAGTCGTTATTCCGATGGGTTCGGCGATTTATCCATTTTTATTCTGTGGTACACTGCGAAAAACGAAGCAGCAGGTTTAAACCCAGATGTCAGTTGAAAGCTTAGTGATTAGAGCGCAGCAAATTTGTATGCAAAATGGTGCCAGATTCACTTCAATCAGAGAAAAAGTATTCCGTTTATTGGCTGAAACCCAAAGCGGGGTTGGTGCTTATGAATTGTTGGAGCAACTCAAGCAGACTGAACCTGCGGCGAAACCTGCAACAATCTATCGCGCACTGGAATTTCTGACCGAGCAGGGCTTTATTCACAAAATTGAATCCAGTAATGCTTTTATGCTTTGCCATCATTTTGAACATCATCACCCGGCGCAATTATTAATTTGCCAGCAGTGTGGTCATGTCGACGAATTACATTCTAACGTCTTATTCAAAGAATTCAGCAACCTGG
>CBFGPY010000382.1:0-3883 GCA_965650755.1 uncultured Chromatiaceae bacterium
CTCAGTCTCTCGTTTCCAGAATAAAGACAAGGAGCAAGTTATGTTTGGTAAAATAGCCTCAGAAGCATTGGGATTAAGTGATATTGGCCGGGTGATCAGCCCGGAAAACTACCACAAAGTTGAAGCCGACGATTATATCAAGCACGAAACAGGCGAGAAAATCTTCTTTTTAATCAAAAGTAAAACTGACGAATATTGTTTTACTAACTTCGCGTTGCTGCATCTGGACGGCAACACCGCACTGAGTAAAAAACGCCTGCTGAAGCGCTACGAATATATCAATGCCGACATCCGCAATGTATTACTGGAAACTGCCGGTACTATTGATTTGGACGTCGAACTGAAATTCCGTATTCACAGCACCGACTTTTCCATCGACGTGCATAAAGAACATATCGAACAGCTGAAAGATATCTACAAGGCCCTGACCGAAATCAGCTTGCTGATGGAAGCCGAGCAACGGGACTTACAGACGGTGGAAAAGAGCCTGTCACATGTGGTGAATTCGCTGGCCCGCCAAGGCGGCGAAGGTACGAACATCGCGCATCAGGCGCGTGAACTCTATGGTTTTTATCACGACACCTTAAGTGATGCGATGGCGCAGGCTTATCGCAAAGATTACAGCAGCGTGTTTGAAACTTTTATTAAAAACTAAATGCTCAAGCGTCCGCTGATACTGATTGGCGTTGCTGTGATATTGCTGGGTTGGTGGTTGTGGCACCAGCCCAGCCAGACGATGCCGACTCCCTATCAAACACCATCCCAGCAACAATCGAGCGGCGCTTCGACCATCGACAGCGACAAAACAGCAGCTGCAGATGCCAAACCACCAAAACAACCCGCCGCCTGCCAGCAAGTGCTGCAAGATCAGGACTGGCACAAAACGCCAGAGCGTGAAGCCATCCGGCAGTATTTGTATCAGCGACTGCAACAAGGCGACAGCCCTGAGCAGTTATTGCTGATGCTGCGCGACCGCCCCACGCAGAACAAATCACCTAGCCAGCGCCAGGCTGAACTGCAGTTTGAATTGCTGGATGCGCTGAGCCGCTATGAAGGCAGTTTGATAAAGCATGTGTTTCAACAAAAAGCATACAGTGATTTTTTCGACGGTTTAAAACGGTTTGCACCGGCTGAGAAAATTGAATATCTGCGTCGCGCTCCTGAAATCGAACTTACTTATCTGGAACCTTCAGGCCGGTTGGATGATTTTCAGCCAAAAACCACCTTACTGTTACTGGCACTGAGACAACATCAATTTGACGAGGCTTTGACTGGCCTGCGTTTTTCACCACGAGATTACAGTATGCTGCTGGGTGAACTCCTCAACACCCGACAGTTAGAACAGCTACTGCAACAAACAGATGATCTGCAAAGCCGGCACAACCTGTTGAACCTGGCCGATCTGGCAGTGTATCACTTCAGAGACGACTTGCTACCACTGCTCGCACGTTATCAAGTGCTGCCAAGCCGTCAGGATGGGCTGTTCAGTGCGATGGATCTTGCGTTTAGCAGTCGATGGCGGCAAAAAGGCTGGGACGAGGCTAAGCGCAGACAACGTCAACAGGCGACTATTCAATTCCTGCAAAATCTCGGGTATCCGCTGCATGGGGAACTCAACACAACGAAAAACGGCAAAGCTTTTCTGCAGGTATCTGCTGTGGTTGAACCAAGATTTATCAGCTACGACGAAGACCTCATTAATCTTGCCCAGGCCCAGCAGCTGTTACCGCTGCAAAGCCTGACTGCGTCTGAGCCTCTTCGATCGTTACTCAGGCACTATCAACAACTAGATCTACAGCAGCAACAAATCAAAACAGCCTGCCTTGCCGAACAGGATGCTGTATTAAGCGCGCAAGGTTTGTGGTCGGAAAGTGAAGTTGTCAACCTGCTGGACAAGCTAACGCAACAACATAGCGTCGGCGAATTACCACAGCGCCTACATCAGTCAGACCCAGCATTATTGGCGTTTTACTGGCAGCAACAGGATACAGAAACAACGACATCCTATGGTGATATTCCCAGCACCGAAGCTGAATTTGTCAAAGCTATTGCAGACAATCCAAGCCCCAGGCAAGCTGCTGATTTACTGCTGGTATTGACGATGCAACCGCAGTGGGCAAAACACTGGCCAAATGGCCTGACGGTCAGCTCGCTTGAGAACCTACTAACTTATGAGGGCACTAAACACTGGCAGGTCATGCAGCAAAACGGTTTTGACCTGGGCATCACCGATACCAAAGGCCGCAATTTATACCCGCTGGCCTTTGCCGACAGCGCAGAAACAGTCAGTTTGTTGATCAACGCCAAAGTACCCTTGCAACAAAATCCATTAGGCCCGGACGCGCTGGATTTGGCTTTAGATGCCAGTTACCTGCAGCAACAACTGCATCCGGCGCTGTTTTATATACTGCAGGAAACCGAAAGATTGCGCCCGTCGCACTTGTCGCGATTAAAACGGCTGCAGCAATATCGACCGGCGTTATTTCAGCAGCTGCAGGCCCAGTTTAGATTGCCGGACCTTACTGCTGCGACGCCAAACCCGATGCTGAGCCTGGAACCCTGAAAACAGTTTTCAGCCGGGTAAATATTGCCGGACAAACATCTGCACATTGCTGTGCAGCACCTGCTCCGCCTGCGCCGAATAATCATGAAAACGGAACACCGCCGGCCAGAAGGCGAAACTCTTCATCAATCCCCAGAACTGGGTTTCAGCAATTTTGATATCCGGGATTTGTAAAACACCGGCCGCCACCGCCTGATGTAAAAACGGCAGCAAACCACATTCCTGGTCGTTCACCTGC
The DNA here is from genome assembly GCA_965650755.1 of uncultured Chromatiaceae bacterium. GTDB lineage: Bacteria > Pseudomonadota > Gammaproteobacteria > Enterobacterales > Alteromonadaceae > Pararheinheimera. The sequence goes on from CBFGPY010000382.1 coordinate 2,802, forward strand.
GCTAAGGCCTGTTCCACCAATTCCGGCTGACGGATAAGTTCAGCAAGAACTATGCGCGCTTGTTCAATCAAGGTCTCACTTTGATAAACAGTCCAAACCGAGCGGGCGATTTGCAGTAACTGCTCCTGCACAGGGCGACTGGCATCAAACCGTAAGCTGGCCGCTTGTTTGGTTTGTACCCAGAACGAGCCGGTCACTTCGTTAAACAACAACTCTTTGCTGGCAAAGTGGTTATACACAGTGCGTTTGGACACTTGCGCGCGCTCGGCAATGGCGTCCATGCTGGCGCCGACAAAACCTTTGTCTTTAAATTCGGCCAAAGCAGCATTTATTACCGCCTGACGTTTTTGTGCTGAACGACCTACAGGTTCCATCACGCCCCTCTTTTCAACGCTATTACCACAACTGCAACTGGCTATTACCTGACACTATTGCAGAAAATATTACACTAAGCAGTTTACTTTTGCTACTTTAGCACTAAACTACACCGTGTAGTTTACTTTTAATGTTAAACCGCCAGCAGCAGGAGCCTCTGATGAGTATCGCTAATAAAACTTGTGTTTTTTTCCGTCCTGACGCTGCAGCAACACCAGCGCGCCGCAAATTTCGCAATACAGCGCAGACACAAGATGGCAGCGCTGCGCTTGGACAAATTATCTGGCGCTATCTGACGCAAAAAGTGGCAGATAAAACACCGCACCAGCCCATTCCGGTGCAAGCAGCCGACTTATCCGGCAGCCATGACATGCTGTTGAAGATCAGTCACAGCTCCGTGTTGCTGCGCCTCGATGGTCAATACCTGTTACTTGATCCGGTATTCAGTAAACGCGCGTCACCACTGCAGTGGCTCGGGCCAAAACGCTTTCATGCCTTGCCGCTGCAACTGGATGAGTTGCCACAATTAAGCGCTGTGTTGATCTCACATGATCATTATGATCATCTGGATAAACAGGCCGTGCGCGCATTAATCAGCAAAACCCGGCGTTTTATTGTGCCGCTTGGCGTCGATGCGCATTTACGCCGTTTTGGTGTGCCAAGCGAAATGATCACAGTGCTGGACTGGTGGCAACACACTGAGTTTT
>CBFGPY010000383.1:0-3879 GCA_965650755.1 uncultured Chromatiaceae bacterium
TCAGTTCCAGCGGATTGTTATCAATACTGTCGAACTTCTGGCTGTAGAACTTCAGCGCTTTGTCGCCGGTGTTACGTACGGCTTTGATAATGCCGGCGACTTGCTCCGGCAGCTCTTCGGCATTTTTTAATTTGGGCCGGCTCAACACCCGGCTTTTGCCGGCATCGTCCAGTTCTGCCCAACGGCTGATACGGATCTCGAGCATGATTTACTCCATCATTTTTTCGATCGGTAATACCAGTATAGAACTGGCGCCCAGCGCTTTGAGCTGTTCCATCGTTTCCCAGAATAAAGTTTCACTGCTGACCACGTGTAAGGCGACTAAGTCTTCGTTACCGACTAATGGCAATAAGGTTGGATTTTCGGCACCGGGCAGCAGCGCAATCACATCGGCCAGGCGGGCGCGTGGCGCGTGCAGCATGATGTATTTGCTCTCGTTTGCCTGCATCACACCCTGGATGCGCGGCATTAATTTTTTGATGAGCTTCAGCTGTTTGTCGTCGTTAAGATCCCGGCGTTGGATCAGCACCGCTTTGGAGCGGTAAATCACTTCGACTTCTTTTAAGCCATTGGCTTCAAGCGTGGCACCGGTTGACACCAAATCACAAATCGCGTCAGCTAGACCTGCGCGTGGCGCTACTTCAACTGAACCTTTTAAATTGACGATGCGGCAATTAACGCCATTTTGTTTCAGGTAACGGTTCAGTAAACGCGGGTAGGTGGTGGCGATAGTGCGACCCTGTAAATCCTGAACAGATTGGTAATTTTCTTCCTGCGGCACGGCAATCGACAGGCGGCAGCCGCCGAAATCCAGCCGGGCCAGCACTGTGTAGTCATAGCTTTCATTGTCGAGCTGGCGCTGCAGTGACATTTCTTCCAGCACGTTTTCGCCGACAATGCCCAAATCACAAACGCCGTCCATCACCAGGCCCGGAATGTCGTCGTCGCGCACCCGCAGCAAATCGATGTCCATATTCTCGACATGCGCAATCAGCCGTTGTTCGCGCAGATTGATCTTCAGGCCGCAGCTGGTCAGCAGTGCCTGAGTGTCCTGTGACAGACGACCGGATTTTTGCATGGCGATACGCAGTTTTTTGCTTTCGATTAACGCGGACATCGGTATTTCCTCTGATTTAAACTCTAAAAACAACAGCCCCGGATCTCTCCGGGGCTGTTGTTGAACACTGTGCACACCGGAGCTATCAGTCATAGCCACCGGCCTCTCAGGCATGGCTACGCGAGTGGATGATGATGGTGATGCAGTGTGGTCTTGAATAACATAATGTAAAAGTTCCGGCTGCAGACGCGGTCGTCTGTTGGCGTTTAGTTGTATACAACTTAAAGTTTTTTTTTCGTGTGTGCAAGCACAGAGTGCACAAAAAACATGTTGCAGAGGTCATTGGTGTTTTATTTAATATATTGATATTTAATGAATTTAGTTGAGTTTTACGAATGTTGTTGGATAGAAAATTTAATTTTGTGGTCAGATTTAAATTGAATGAGAGTGCAAAAAATAAGCAAGATGTATAGTTTTGCTCGTGTGGCGGAATTCGGCACCTGCAGCTTTAGTCGGGTGACAAGCAGCCGATAGCAGCAGTAGCAGCCAGTTTTTCCGCTGTGTTTTTCTGACGAGGAACTTTTATGGACGCGATTTTTCCTTATCTGGTACGACGAACGCCGGCGGCAGAGCCATCGCAGCGGTTGATTGAACCTGTGACGAAATACACCCGCTTCAGTCCGGATGAACACGGCCATCATCACGAAATCTGGCAATACCGCATCAGCGAGCGCCATGAGCAATCGCGTCAGCAACAACACAGCCCCGAACAGCAGGATCCACAACAACAAAGTCAGCAGCAATCGAAGCCGGCTGAACCGCAGTATTTGCCAACCAGCCACGCGGTCACACCGGAAGATGAGCAACATGCCGACGCCGATGGTCACCTGGATATTTATGTTTAAACGGGCACCTCAAAGCGAAGTGTTTGGACCCCATCCACTGCCTTTGGCATAATGCCGCTTTTCTGTAAAACCCCGGAGTCAGTTTGTTCACTGTCTTGTTATCGTCAAGTCTTGCCTGTGTGCTGACCTATCCGGTTTTCGGAGCCGCTGATGCAGGCTGAAGTCAAGGCTGCTTTTGGCCCTGGTGGGGCGTTGGAAAAAGCCATCAGCGGTTTTCGCTCGCGCGAGGCGCAGCTCGAAATGGCCAGTGCTGTCTGTGACTGCATCCGCGATGGCAAGGCCTTAGTGGTTGAAGCGGGTACCGGGACGGGCAAGACCTACGCTTATTTAGTACCGGCGCTACTGAGTGGCAAAAAAGTGATTTTGTCGACCGGCACCAAAAACCTGCAGGAACAGCTGTATTTACGCGATTTACCGCGCATTCAGTCGGCCTTGGCCCAGCCGGTTGCGACCGCCTTATTAAAAGGCCGCAGCAACTATTTATGTACCTTCCGCCTGACCCAGCATTATCAGCATGTGCCGGTACAGGATGATGCGCTGATCCAGGATTTAAGCCTGATCAAAAAGTGGTCGAATGAAACCCAAAGCGGTGACATTGGTGAACTGACCTATATTGCCGAAGATTCCAAAGCGCTGCCTTATGTCACCAGCACCACTGACAATTGCCTGGGCAAAGATTGCCCGGATTATGAACAGTGTTATTTACTCAAAGCGCGCAAAAAGGCGATGAATGCCGATTTGGTCGTGGTCAACCATCATCTGTTTTTCGCCGATATGGCGCTGAAAGACACCGGTTTTGGCGAATTGCTGCCGAGCATGGACGTGGTGATTTTCGACGAAGCGCACCAAATTCCGGATATCGCCAGCGATTATTTTGGTGAGACCTTTTCCAGTTCTGTGTTGCTGGACTTGTGTCGCGATATTGAAATTGCCTGCAAAACGGAACTACGCGATCATCCGCAGCTGGCAAAAACCGCAGAAAAGCTGGCCAGCCTGACCAAAGACTGGCGCTTGTTGTTGCCGGAAGATCCGCAAAAAGGCAACTGGCGTGACCTCTTCCAAAAAGCTGAGCAAAAAGTCGCGTTAAGCCGCATCAGCGACGTGATGCAGATGCTTTATCAGGTGCTTAAAGGTAGCCTGGGCCGGTCGGATTTAGTCGACAGTTGTTATGAACGGCTGGCGCTGCTGCGCAACCGGCTGGAAAAATTACTCGATGTCGATAAAACCGGCATCAGTTTCTGGTTTGACACCAGTAAACGCCATATCAGCCTGCACTATACGCCGTTATCGATTGCCGATAAGTTTCAGGAATTGGTGTTTGCCCAGCCGCGCTGTTGGGTTTTTACCTCGGCGACTTTGTCGGTCGACGGTGGTTTTGAGCATTTCACCCGCCAGATGGGCTTAGGCGCGGCGCGCACGTTGCAGCTCGACAGCCCCTTTGATTATCCGAATCAGGCGATGTTGCTGGTGCCACGTTATCTGCCGGAACCAACAGACACAAAAATGGCGCAGGCGCTGTTACAACTGGCAGTGCCGCTGATTGAAGCCAATGAAGGCCGCTGTTTTTTCCTCTTTACCAGCCATCGCATGCTGCAATGGATGGCGCAGCAGCTGCCGGACTATATCCGCCTGCCGGTGCTGGTGCAGGGCAGTACCAGTAAACGCGTGTTGCTGGAGCAGTTTGTTCAGCTCAAACATGCAGTGTTGCTTGGCACTGGTTCATTCTGGGAAGGCGTGGATGTGCGCGGTGACACTTTAAGTCTGGTCATTATCGACAAACTGCCGTTTGCCTCGCCGGATGAACCGCTGCTGCAGGCTCGCAGTGAAGATGCACGCCTGGCCGGGCAAGACCCTTTTGCCGTGGTGCAGCTGCCGCAGGCTGTGATCACGCTGAAACAAGGCGTGGGGCGGTTGATC
>CBFGPY010000384.1:0-3873 GCA_965650755.1 uncultured Chromatiaceae bacterium
CCGACTGGCTGGTTGGATGTTGTGAGGGAGTTGTCTGAGCTGCAACCGGCCGTAATTCTGCCGGTAATGGCAAACCGGATGGCAACGCGGCCGGGATCTGCGGGCTCAGGCTTTGATCGGTTAACGTCTGTAAAAAAGCCGCAATTTGCTGATTCTCTTCGGCAGTGAGTTTCGGCTCCCAGATATGCCAGTGGATCAGCAGGTTCTCGCCTTTCGGCACAGCATGGCCGCGGCCTTTACTGTAGAACTCGGCCGCTTCCTCTAAAGTAGCGAAACGTCCTGAGTGCATATAAGGAGCGGTCAGCGCGACGTTGCGCAGTGTCGGCACTTTAAAACCACCGCGTAATTTCGCTGTGTCAGCAGTCGCCCCGGCACCGGCGTCAAAGACATGGCCTTCCGGCTCCGGCGTGCCAATCACGGCAATCTGCTGGTTGGTGAATAGCGGCGGTGTGTGGCACTCCGCGCAGCGCGCGACAAATGAGCGGAACACATTCATGCCTTTGATTTCAGTCTCATTCAGCGCCTGATGGAAACCGTGGGCGTAATGGTCATAGCGGCTATTCAGCGAAATCAGCGACGTCTGGAACGCAGCCAGCGCAGTCACCACCTGGTTCAGTTCAATCGGAGTGTCCCGTTGAAATGCCTCACGGAACATACGCCGGTAGTGACTGTTGGCGTTGAGGTCATGCAGCAGTTTTTCCGGCGTGTTGGCCATTTCATCGGGCGCGAATAAAGGCCCGGCTGCTTGCTGTTCCAGGCTTGGACTACGGCCGTCCCAAAACAGCTTTTGCAAAAATCCGACGTTCCAGAGTGTCGGTGCGCTGCGTTTACCTTGTTGGCCAAAAGCACCGGTGCTGACCGCTTTACCGTCGGTAAAAGCTTTGTCCGGCTGATGGCAACTGGCGCAGGCCTGGCTTTTATTGGCAGAAAGCAACGGGTCAAAAAACAGGAAACGGCCGAGGTCAATCTGCTGCGGACTGAAGCCGTCCCGCACCGCCGGCAATGCCGTTTTAGTACCGCCGACGCCTTTATTTTGCAGCGAATCATACTGCTGATACAGATTCACCAGTTTGCATTGCTGGCCCACCAACTCAAAGCTTGGCGGGCATGTCTGCGCCAGCACAAATGCACTGCCACCGTCATTTTCAACAGTTGCCAATGGCTGGAACCATAACCGCGGCGCGGCCTGCACCTGTTGTTGCAGGGGCACAATCATCAGAATGCAAGCCAGCATCAGCTGCAGGCGCAAACAGAACTGAGTGCGCAGCAGCACTGCACCTCGCTGCAGCCATCGCTGCTTAAGCAGATCTGCGAATAATGTCATGGCAAAGTGCCAATGTACTGCAGGATATCCAGCATATCCTGCTCAGATTTCAGTGTCTGTGCCATCCGCGCCATTTGCCGGCCGGGTTTATCATTTGCATCAGTGCCGCGAATGCCATCGCGAAAATGCTGCAACTGCCGTAACTGATACGCTGGTGCCAATTGCTTCAGCGCCGGAGCATTGAGCGCAGCAACACCCTCTGCTTTGGCGCCGTGACAAGCGCCGCAACTGTTGATGTAGAGTTTGCGGCCACGGTCAGCTCGCTGCGCGTCCACCGGCACTGCTTCTGCAGCCACGGCTGGCAAGGCAGCAAAAAAAGCAGCCAGTGTATTGAGTTCTGCCTGATTGAGTTGCTTCGGTAAGGCGGCCTGCATTTGCGCGCCAAAGTTATCCTCCGGATGACTGCCACGGATCCCGGACTGAAAATGCTGTATTTGCCTGAGCAAATATGCCTGTTGCTGCCCGGCCAGCGCCGGTGCGCCAAAGGCCGGGTTGCCGGCCCCATCGGCCTGATGGCAGCTCTGACAAACACTTAAAACTGCCGGAACTGCAGCGGCATCCGCGGCCTTTGCGACTGCGCTGAGCGCCAGTAACATCGCGCCGGCACCTATCAATAATTTCACACGAACTCCTGCGGCATCAGCGAAAGACCAAGCTGTTGCGCTGCCTTGCCGTCAGCTTGCTATGGTCGGTTTCGGTTGGATTTTGCTGTTTGTAGGGTGCGTCGGCAGTGCGTTGGCGGCAAACAAAATAGTGTACAAAAGTGTACAAATTCGGGCCGGGAAAACCGGCAACAACCTGCCCGCAAACGGCTAAAACTCTGCCGGCCTGCCTGACCGAAATAACGTGCCGCGCCGCGCCGCAGCTGCATTTCCGACATTTATCTTCAGCTTAAAACTCAGCCTTTCACTGGATTAAAGCCACATCTGTAGCAGGTTAAGCGCAACAAGGCCCAGTGTTGCGTTCAACCTGCACGTCGATATTATCGGCAAAACAGGTGTTATCAGTCTTCAGGGCTTTCAGATGCACCAAGGCAGACCGGTAGCTGCCGACCATAACTAAAATAATCCGGAGAACAGAGATGACAGGTGTGAACAAGCAACACAGGAAGACTCCCCTCGCGTTTTACGTCGGTCTGGTCTGCAGCAGTGCGCTGTACAGCCAGGCCAGCAACGCGTTAGAACAACAAAACAACGACAAAAATACCGAACAACAAATCGAAGTGATGACGGTCACGGCACAAAAACGGGTGCAAAACCTGATGGAAGTACCGGTCGCGATTGATTCGGTGTCCGCCAAAGATTTAGAAGAAACCAATTCAGTGCTGCTCGGTGACATCGCCGACTACACGCCGGGTTTTAAATTCAGTAAAGACGGCGTGGCGCAGGCCACTGCGACCATGCGTGGGGTTTCAAGCTCGAATATCAGCACCGGTGGCGACCCGTCAGTCGCGATTTTCTATGACGACGTCTATCTGCCACGCGCCGCACAAAGTGTGTTGTTTGCCGACATGCAGCGCATCGAAATTTTAAAAGGCCCGCAAGGCACCTTGTTTGGTAAAAACGCCGCCGCCGGTGTCGTCAGCATGGTGCCAAATGCGCCAGAGCAAAGTGACGAGGCCTTTCTCAAAGGCACGCTTGGCGACTACGGCTTAAAACGCTTTGAGGGCATGGCCAATACTGCGTTGTCGGACGAATTCGCCATCCGCGTCAATGCGATGTCAAATCAGCGCGACAGCTACGTCGACAATGTTTACAAAGACTACCGTGGTGAAGAGCTCGGCAACGCCAACCATCAGGCCGCCCGCGCAGCCGCTCTGTGGACACCCACTCAAAGCACTAAAGTTCAGCTCAGTTACGACTATGACGACATGGACCAGGGTTATTCGCCAGCGATTGGCTTAAGCCCTTATGCCTACAGCATGAACCCGCTCGACCGTACTATCGAAAACGATGTGATCGACGGCCACGAGCGGCGCGACATGGATGCCTGGACGTTAAAAATCAATCATGAATTTAACAGCGACTGGTCGGGCAAACTGATCTCCAGCAAGCGGCAATGGCAGGTTTCCGGCCGTGATGACGCCGATGGCACCGCCGATAAAACCCGTTATCTCGATACCATCAACTTCGAAGATTCAGACATTTTCTATAACGAGCTGCAAATTAACTACAGCCACGACAAGCTGAACTATGTCGGCGGCATTACTTACAGCAAAGAAAACGTGCATCAGACCACTACGCTGGATATCACCGCCGACACTATCGCGCGGCTGACCAGTGATAACCTGAACCAGATGCTGGGCGGCGCGCTGATGCAGGCCGGCGTGCCGGCCGAAGCCCTGGGGCAGATGGGCCTGCCGATTGACCATATCTGGAAACCGGCTGATTGGGCCAGCGTGCTGAGTATTCTGGCAATGGTCGACCCGTCCGTGGCGGGCCTGCTGCAGCAGTTAGGCGCGGAGCCATTCAGCCCGGAACTGGCGGCTGCAATAAAGGCCACTGGCGACCTGACCTATCAGCTGATTGGTGGTGGCCTTGGTATCGCCG
>CBFGPY010000385.1:0-3872 GCA_965650755.1 uncultured Chromatiaceae bacterium
ACAGCTATTTCTTAAGCGCGACAAAGTGGTGCTGGCCGGCAGTGGTTTAAGTCGCACCATCATCCAATTTCCGATCCTGCGCCAGCATTTTCTCGCCAACCGGCACAGCAGTGCCCTGCCCTCTGGCAAAGACTTAGAAAAAGACTGGGGCGCAGCGGTGGTGAATATCGCCGCCAGTGATATTCAGCTGCTGGATTTGACGGTGCACAACAGTTACGCTCTGGAAAACCCACAAGATCCGGCGCGGTTTGAACATCAGTTCGCCGTGCGTGGTTTTGCCAAAGCGACCCGCATCATCACTGACCAAAGCCAGTTTGCCAGCAATGGCGCCGATACGATGAGCCTGTGGAATAAACAAAATGGCATGTATCTGCACCGTCAGAGTTTTTTCAGCGGCCGGGTCGATCTGCTGTGCCCGCGCGGCAGCGCCCTGGTGCTCGACAGTGATTTTGTTAATTACAACCAGGCGGCCACGCTCTGGCACGACGGCGAGCTGTCGCCCGAGCAGCAACTGGTAGTGCTGAACTCAAACTTTCACGGCGTCAGCGGTTTTCAGCTCGGCCGGCGCCATTACGATGGCCAGTTTGTGCTCTCTGGCAATACATTCAGCAGCGCGCTCGCCGACCAGCCAATCTTTCGCCGCACTTATCCGGACGAGCCACAGCGCGACCAGCCAAACCGTTATGGCGACCGGAATTTCTATGCACAGAATCAGGGCCCGGCATATTCCTGGCTCAGCGACAATTTCAGCGCGGCACAACAAAGCGCCTATGCCGATGCGCACAGCGCAAGCAACACGATATTCGGCAAACGCTGGCAACCACTGGCCGAACTGGCCAGAACCCGGCAATGGCTTAATAACAACTAAAAAATCACGAAGAGACAGGTAGGTACGGGTAGGTACGGGTAGGTACGGTAAGCGAAGCGCGCTGGCCACCACGTGGCGTACAGAAAGCGCCACCGTACATAGCGCCACCGTACGTTCGATGCCTGTTGGTCGTCACACGATGGGCGTCACACGATGGGCGTCACACGATGGTCGTTACACGCTGGCCACCACGTGGCGTACAGAAAGCGCCACCGTACATAGCACCACCGTACATAGCGTCGCCGTAAATAGCACCACCGAACAAAAGGCCGCCACACAACCCAACAACCGGATGACCCCAATGACCAAATTCGCTACTGTATGCTTTTTATTGACGGGACTTCTGATGTTGCCTGTTTCTACCGAAGCCGCCACCGGTATTCCAACCGGCACCAGCACCTCGATGCCTGCACCGCGCCTGCACTTGGTTGGTGATTCCACTTTGGCCGACAAAACCAATCTGAACTACCCGGAACGCGGCTGGGGCCAGTTGCTGCGCGCTTTTATGTTGCCGGAATTGTCCATCATCAATCACGCCGCCAATGGCCGCAGCACGCTGCGGTTTTTAAACGAAGGCCGCTGGCAGTTGTTAGTCAGCGATGTAGCCGCAGGCGACTATGTGCTGATCCAGTTTGGCCACAATGACCAAAAACAAGACGACCCGGCGCGCTACGCCGCAGTCGATTCTACCTACCCGCAGCTGCTGCGCCGTTTTATCAGCGAAGTACGCAGCAAAGGTGCTATTCCTATGCTCGCCACCTCCATTTGCCGCCGCAGTTTTAACGACAAAGGCGTACTGGAAAACAACCTCGCCGATTACGCCGAGGCGGCGCGGAAAGTAGCTGCCAGTGAAAAAGTGGAACTCTTTGATTTAAACAGACAAAGCTGCGCCGATTTAACCCGCTTCGGCCCTGCCAACAGCCAGGCCTATTTTATTCAGGTCCCCGCCGGCCTCTACCAACAAGTCCCGGACGGTAAAATCGACAACACGCACCTCTCAGTGCAAGGCGCCAGCTGGATAGCCCAGCTATTTGTGCGCGATTTAACAGCGCGGCAGCATCCGCTGGCGCAGTATGTCTGGCGGGAGATGCTGTAAGATATTGATTTATATATCGATGAAAACCGTCGCCAACAAAGCCAACACCGCCATCACCACGATCGCTCTAATCGCACGATTTAATCGAATTGACCGTTTTATCCCAAGCGTTATACAGTGGCGACTCTGCCATCAAGGAGCTTATGTATGTTCACATTGACCGCAAATGACGCTAAACGAAATTTCGGTGAGTTACTGCTGAATGCCCAGCGTGAACCAATCAAAATAAGCAAAAACAACAAAGACGCTGTGGTCGTCATGTCGATCCGTGATTACGAAGCGCTTGAAGCAATGAAAGCCGACTACCTCAAACACTGTTTTCAAGCTGCCAAAGCAGACCAGGCCGATAATGCAGTAGTTGACGGTGAAACATTCTTAAAAGCGCTGTAAGCAACAGATGCAAACTGGACGCTACAAACTCAGTCGCCTGGCTCAGGCTCACTTACAGCAGATTAAACAATATACTGTTGAAAGCTTTTCTGAAGCGCAGTGGCAGAAATACAAAACCAGCCTGCTGACTGGTTTTCAGATGCTCGCCGATAATGTCGAGTTGGGGCGCCCCTGTGATGAAATTTGCAGTGGCGGATTTTATTTCCCCGTAGCGAAACATATGGCGTACTACACCAAAGAAAGAGAGTTTATCCTGATTGTTGCTGTATTAGGGCAAGCGCAGATCCCACAAAATCATTTATAAACATCACTCAACACAACCCTTTCATCCATAAAAAGGCCGCACCTCGACGGATGCCCGGCACGCTGCAGCCGCTTTGCGCCCCCACTCCAAGGCCTCTTCAAGATCCTTACAAGTTAAAATCCAGAAGCCATCGACATAGTTATTGGCATAGCTGGCAGCCGCCAGATAGCCGCCGTCCGCGACAACAAAAGTACCATCCGGGCATAGTTGTATTGATTTCGCCTCGGCGACAGGGCGCAAACCACCGACAAACACCCGCACACCAGCGGCGGCCATTTCGTCATTGAGCTTGTCGATATCTTGCCGCGCCGTCGCATCCAGCGACGCTGCATGGTCAAATTCATTCGGGCGATAAACGGTTATCCAGTACTGGTTTTTTTTCATAACAGGGTCGACCTGATTCGCATATTTATCTTCCCCCTGACCTTTCCCCCACAAAAGCGCAGAGGCCAGCAAGTACATCAACAGCTCCTAGGCCGCAGCAGCGCCAGACAGCAACTGAGGCGAGCTGTCTGGCATCTGTTCATTGAAAATAAACGTAAAAAATGGCGATGATGCATCTTCTGCGAGCTGTCGCACAGAACTGAGCTGAATTTTTTTCGACACCGCTTTAAAAAAACGCAGTGCCGTTTTGTTTTCTTTAAATGTCGATGCAGCCATGGGTTGCCCGACCAGCGCAAAAATCTGCCGGACAGCATCAAGTGCAATCCAGCCACCCCGATATTTTGGCAGGATAAAAAAATCCGCCAATTCCCAAATAGGGTGTTGTTCTAAGGTAATGATTTCCAGCAGGACAAAACCTGCCAGCTTTTCATCAACCCAGAACAAAAAAGCTTTTTCAGCTGCAGAATTGACATAATCTTCTAAGTCGGTCGCGGTGCATCCGTCATATAAACCGTCACTGCATATATCTTCTTTGCTCCAGCTTGTGGCTTCAAAATAATAAAGTTGCAGCAATCGCTGCAACACTGCAGTTTCAGTCATTTTTAAAGGGGTAAGTTTAACTTTGGACATCATTTTTCCTGAAGGCCTGACTATCGCTGGCTATAAACCAGCATCGTCGCAGGCCACAATCGGCGCGTCTTTTCAGTCATAAACGCCATCAAACACAGCGTGGAAATTGTAAACAGATGGTAAGCATAAAACTACCAGAAGGGAAACACAGAACGCAATGTCAGTGTGCATTGAAAGTGCTGCAGCGCATAACTACAACC
>CBFGPY010000386.1:0-3870 GCA_965650755.1 uncultured Chromatiaceae bacterium
TCGATGGCCGCAGTTGCGATCTGGTGGTGCGCGTCAATGATGCCGGCAAACACGCCAAGCTGGCGGCATTAAGCGGCATGTACCTGTTATATCTGGAATGTGTGCGCAGCAACGGCGAGAAAAAATCAGTCGTGGCGGCAATGACGGCCGGTGATGCCGGTAATCTGATGGTCGGCCGCAACGGTGTGTTTTATGACCGTGCCGGCGTTGACTGGGATGCAACTGTCACGCAGATTGTCAGCAACCCGATCAGTATCCGCGAAGCCTTTTTCACGCCGTATCAACGCATTGGCCGGATGATTTCCGATCAAATCCAAAAATTTGCTGCCGCCAAAGATAAAGAGATTGAAGCGCAAAGCGCAGCTGGCGTCGGCGATGCCGCTAAAACTGCTGCCGCACCGGCCCCGGCCAAACCAGCCGCACCTTTTGATGTGGCGAAATTTGCCGGTATTTTTGCTGCCATCGGTTTAGCCATTGGCGCCATCGGTACCGCGCTGGCAGCCGTAGTCACCGGCTTCCTCAGTCTGGTCTGGTGGCAAATGCCACTGGCACTGCTTGGCGTGGTGCTGTTTATCTCAGGCCCGTCGATGCTGATGGCCTGGTTTAAACTGCGGGCCCGTAATCTGGCGCCGCTGCTCGACGCCAACGGCTGGGCGGTCAATACCAATGCCAAACTCAGTATTGCTTTTGGCACGCGTTTAACGGCACTCGCCAGCTTGCCAAGCGGTGCCAGCCGTTCGCTGACCGACCCGTTTGAGCACAAAAGCCGCGCCGGCCTGTGGCTGATTCTGCTGGTGATTGTGGTGGCGGCCTGGGTGTTCTGGCGTCAGGGTTTGTTGGCGGCTTGGTTGTAGGGAAAAGTTGGTGGTGTGAAGGCCGGTGATGAGAGTACGGTGGCGCGTTGCTTACCGTACCTACTCAAGCCTACCTGTAACTCGTTGATTAATAAAAACGAGTCAGCGCGGTGTGAAGATCCGCCGCGCTGCTGCCTTAAAAGCTTCGCCGATGCGAATCTGTTGCTGGTTACTCAGTCGCAGGCTCTGACTATCGAGGCTTTGTACCTGCTGTGGATTCACCAAAAAAGATTTATGCACCTGGACAAAACCGGCTGCAGCCGTTTGCTCCATCACGGCTTTTAACGTGCTGCTGGCAAGGGTCATCTGCTGGCCTTGCCAGACTTTGACGTAGTTGCCGTAGCCTTCAAAACAACAAATCGACGCCAGATCAAAGCGGCGGAGTTCGCGGTCAACTTTCAGCACAATCTGTTCGTTCCCGAATGCAGCGGCAGGCACAGCCACTGGTACCGGCAGACCGGCCCGCCGCCGCACTTTGTCCAGCGCCATTGCCAGCCGTTCACTACTGACCGGCTTTAACAGGTAATCGGTCACGTCCAGCGCAAAACCATCAAGCGCGTAATCGGCATAAGCCGTCACCAGAATCACCTGTGGCGGTTTGGCCAATAGCTGCAGCATCTGCAGACCAGTTAATACCGGCAGCTGAATATCCAGCAACAGCAGATCTATTGGGTCCGTCGCCAATGCGGCCATCGCCTCTGCCGCGCTGTAACAGTGACCAACCACCACCATATCCGCATGTGCGGCCAGATGATGCAACAACACCTGATGGGCCAATGGTTCGTCATCGACGATCAATAATTTAAAAGGCGCACTCATGGCAGCTCCGGCCACAGCGGCAGTTGGAGTTCGGCCTGCCAGTAACCAGCCCCGTCCGGGCCGCTTTTTAGCACAAAATCAGTGCCATACAACAACTGCAGGCGGCGACGCAGATTGTCCAGCCCCATGCCTGGATGTGTCGGGCTGGCATCGGTCACGCCGCTAGCCTGTTCCGGCACTGTGTTACGGCAGATAAACACCAAATGCTGCTGCGGCGTGACAGTTACCGACAACCAGATTTGACTTGAGGCTGCGCTGATCTCCACACCATGTTTGTAGGCGTTTTCCACCAGCATGATCAGCAAGAGCGGTGGCAGCAGCCAATGGATTTGCGCTGGGGGGAAATCGATCAACAGACTGGTTTTATTACTGACCCGCAATTGCTGCAAATCAACATAATGCTGCAGATAGTCCAGTTCGCCACGCAGCGGGACGCGTTCCTGCTGGCCCTGATACACCACATAACGCAGCAAATCCGCCAGCTTCAGCACCAGTTGCGACGCCGCATCTGATTTGAGCAAACACAAGGCATAAAGGTTATTTAAGGTGTTAAACAAAAAGTGCGGATTGATTTGCTGTTGCAGCAATTGCAGTTCAGTGCGGACTTGTTGATGACGCAGTTGCGCCAGCGCACTGTCCTGCTGCTGGCGTTCAAAAGCCAGGATCAGTGGCGTCGAGATCAACCACTGCAGCAGCATGTAATTAAAATTGTACCAGTCAAAAGGGTTGTGATTTCCGCCTGGTACAGCAGGCACTTCAACGCCCTGATTCATCGGCAACTGCAACAACAGCCAGGCCAGTGGCGCGTAGCTTGCTAAAATCAGCAATAGACTCAGCAGCACAAATGGCACCAGCCCCTGCTGCGCCAGCACCTGGCGAATTAAATAATATCGCGTCAGCCAATAACAACCGAACATCACGCCAGCCAGCACAGCAAATTGCCACAGATACCACAGCCACAACGCCGGTTCTGCCACTATGCGCGCCCAGTCAAATCGCACCGGAATTGGCTGCTCGGCAAAACCGGGCGGGTGCGAAGTCAGTAAGCTGGCCCAGGCCAGCGTCCAAAGCGCCAGCAACAGCAGCAGTACTGCATCCAGCGACCAGAGCCGCGACCAGCCGGTCAAAGGCCCGCGCCGTTGCCGGCGCTGATAAACCAACTGGCACCAGTACATTAACGACAATATCGCCACCAACAGCCAGTCTTTCGTGGCGAACTGATACGCTGTCGCACTGCTTTGACTCCAGTGCCACCAAAACGCCGGATACATCAAAAAGGCGGCGAGCCAAAGCAAGCCGGAAAGTGCAATGCCGTGTCCGCGTTGCTCACATCTGCTGAGCCAGCCCTGCGTGAATAACATCGGCAGGTATAGCAGCGCGGATTGCCAGGCGGTCGTCCACAATGCCGGGAGCGGCGTGTAAACCGCCGCATCTGCCGGCAGCATCTGCGGTGAAATCAGCGCCCACAGCCAGGCCAGCAGCACTGGCAACAGCGCTAACAGATGTTGCGTTTTTATCAGATCAGCAAATTTCATCAGTACAGAGAGCCCAGGGACGATGCCTTATGCTGCCTGCCGCCAGCGTGCTTGTCATCTGTCCGCTGACAAAAACCGGTTTTGGCCTGACGAACCGGCTTCCTGCTGTTTTTTTGGTTTGGTCATCGCAACAGGCGGGTTGGTCATTGCCAGCTTGAGCCACCACGCGCTGTGGTTTTAGCTCAACTGCATGAACCACAAAAAGAAGCAGCCAGATGTTACAAATCCAACAACTTTCCAAAACCTACGCCGATGGCACTCAGGCGCTGCGTAAGCTAAGCCTTGAGGCCGACCGCGGTCTGTTTGGCCTGCTGGGGCCTAATGGTGCCGGCAAATCCAGTTTGTTACGCACGATAGCCACACTGCAAAGTGCCGACAGCGGCACACTGCTGTTTGACGGCATCGATGTGCAGCAGGAGCCGCAGCGCCTGCGTGCGCAACTCGGTTATTTGCCACAGGAATTTGGTGTCTATCCGCACTTGTCCTGTTGGGCTTTGCTGGAACATATCGCCGTACTCAAAGGCCTGCATCAGGCCGGGCCGCGGCGCGAACAGATCAACCAGCTATTGGCGCTGACCAACCTGAGCGCCGTGGCCGGTAAAACCGTGGCGCATTTTTCCGGTGGTATGCGCCAGCGTTTTGGTATCGCGCAGGCGCTGCTC
>CBFGPY010000387.1:0-3859 GCA_965650755.1 uncultured Chromatiaceae bacterium
GCCGCTGAAATTCCGACGCCTAAGGCTGAAAACACCGCAACCGCACAGACAATCACCACATTGAGGTGGCTTCTATAGGTATTTTTATCGATCTCAACCAATTGCATAGGGTTCACGAATTCCTGTTCATTAAAAGCCGGCCCATTCTGTCAGTTGCTCCTGCTGATACAACTGTCGCCAGCTCGGTCTGGCGCGGACCAGATCGGCAAGTCGCTGTAATGCGGGCCAGGCGAGGGCTGTTTGCGGCATATTCCGCGACCAGCGCATATACATGGTCAGCATTAAATCAGCGGCACTAAAGGTATCACCCAGTAAATAAGGCCCGTGCAGGCTCAGTTGGTCGTCAAGTTGTTGCCACAGTGCCGCGATGTTGTCTTGCAATTGTTGGCTTAATGCCGGTGGATACTGTTCCATGCCGAGATCGGCCGGATAGAACCACAGCCGGAATTGCGGGGCCAGATTATTGGTTAAAAAGGCAATGTGTTGTAAAAACAAACCGCGCTCACGACTTCCCGCTAACGGCGCCAGCTGCTGATGTTTCTCCGTCAGATAAAGCAAAATGGCTGCAGACTCAAACAGGACAGTTTCATCGTCAACCAATACAGGGACCCGGCCCTGTGGGTTCAAACGCAGAAATTCAGCAGATTTTTGCGCTTTGGCGGCAAAGTCGAGCAAAACTAATTCAAATGGCTGATTGAGTTCAATGAGTAGCTGATGAATGACCATACTGGCACTGCCTGGAGAATAAAACAGTTTATACATGGTCATGGCTTCCTCTGCGGACAATGAGTCTATTCTTGCTGAACGCCATCTTAATGTAAAGCCACGGATAAGATTTTAAATTGGCAACTATAAGTATTTGAATTTAAATAATTATGTAACGAAGTTAGTCGAATTTATTAATTTCGAATAATTTGTCACGAATTTTCCAGAATCGGCCATCTTTTTGAGCGATAACCACGGCCGGTGGCTGCAGACGATGGAGCAGGGCATCGAGCTGCAACACTGTGTTCGCGATAAAAGGCCGGTGCCGGTCGGCAATAAAAGGGGGTAACACCCGCTGACACAGCCGTTGGATTTGGCTGCGGCTGTGCAGACTAAAAAATTCCTGCAGCTGTTGACCTTCGGCATCCAGATATCGCAAGCGCAATCTGGCTTTACCAGCGGTATCCGTTTCGGTCAAGGCCTCCAACTGATTAGGGTAGAGAATGAGCGCGTCCTTCAGTTTCAGCGCATCCTGCAATTTTTTATCCGGATCAACCAGGATCAGGCCACAGGCCCGACACTGGCGGGCAGCGATATCATGTTCGGTGCCGCACTCAGGACAGAAGCGCGCCTTAAACCGAAAGCCACAAGGCACCGGTTGTTTTTGCTCGTCCAGCCGCATGCCCTGGCACTGGCGTCCATAGTGTTCCAACACCAGGCCATCCGGGTTCTGTTTGCCCCAGAACTGGTTGGGATACTGGCACAACGGACAAGGCACAGTCACTTGTACCGATTGATTGTCAGGCGGGGGCGGCCCTGGATCATTGCTATACAAATCGTACAAATTGCCAGCGTAATCGAGCACCAGGCAATCGGTTTTGCCGGGCGACAGGCGTAGCCCACGGCCGACGATTTGCTGGTAAAGACTTAAGGATTCAGTCGGGCGTAAAATGGCAATCAAATCAACATGCGGGGCATCAAAGCCAGTCGTCAGCACTGCGACATTGACCAGATACTTCAGCTGCTGTTGTTTGAATCTTTCCAGCACCGCTGCACGTTCAGACGACGGCGTGGCGGACAAAATCAGCGCACTTTCTGCTGGCGGCAACAAGGCCAGGATCTCTTTGGCATGCGCGCTGGTGGCAGCAAAAATCATCACACCACGGCGGGTTTTCGCGTATTGCTGGACTTGCACGATGATCTGCGGTGTGACTCTTTTGTAGTGATTGATCACCTGATTAAGTTCTGCCTCGCGAAAGTGGCCATTATTGGCGGGTTTGAGGCCAGAGAAATCATAACTGAGCACGGCGCAATCTAAGCGGTTGGGTGGCGTTAAATACTGACGTTGTAACAACACCCGGATAGACAGTTCAAAAATACACCAGCGGAAAAAGCAGTCGGCATCACCCCGCACTGCACCCTGATAATGAAACTGATAGATAAACCCCTGACCCAGCCGGTAAGGGGTCGCGGTCAGTCCCAGCACCTTTAAGCCGGCATTTTGTTGTTGCAGGTGACTAATCACAGTGCGGTAACTGCTGTCGGCTGCCAGCGGCACGCGGTGACATTCGTCAATAATCAATAAACTGAACTGGTCGGAAAAATCAGCCAGATTGCGGCTAACCGACTGCACTGACGCAAAAATGACCTGCTGACTGGTTTGCTTCAGGCCAAGTCCGGCAGCATAGATGCCGCCTTCAAGGCCATAGCTTTGATATTTTTGCTGATTTTGACTGACCAGTTCTTTGACATGTGTCAGCACCAGCACCCGGCCACGGGCCAGTCGTGCCAGTTCGGCGATGACCAGACTTTTTCCGGCACCGGTCGGCAGCACCAGTACGGCAGGATCTGACAAACGGCGGAAATACTGCAAAACTGCGGTCACGGCCTGTTGCTGATAATCCCTCAGTTGCACCGGTAAAACTTGTCGGTTAATAGCAACAGGCCCGGCGTTGGCCGGGCTGGATTCTTGCGGGAGCATGCGGGTTTAGTTCAGGCCTTTGTGGCTAAACGCGATGGCTTTATCGGCGACAAAACCGGCTTTAATGCCTTTTTGCTCGTCGCCCCAGACACAACTGCGGGTGCCAATCACTTCTTCACAGCTGTTGGCGTCACCGATGATGGCGGTGACTTCCTGATAACTCATGCCAACTTTGAGCTGATTGTAATTTTCCATCGACAATTTGCCGCAGGCGGCCAACAACAAGACTAAGGCTATCGGGACTAATTTCTTCACGGGCTGACTCCTTCGCCTGCAACAGGCGTAGCGGGTGGGGTAAAACGGCGAATTTGCAAAATCAGACCAAAGCGCGGATGGTCCAGATAGTGGATCTCACCGAGTAATAAACGCACACTATCTTTGACATAAAAACTGTTCAGACGCTCTAAGTTATTGGCATCTGTCGCCAGTTGACGCAGGTTAAACTCAGTATCGGCGAACAACATGCGTTCATTGTAAGGCTGGATGATGCCGTCTAACTGCCAGACCTGCTGTGGTAAACCGTGCACGGCCTGAGCCTGTTCATCCCGGCTGAGCTGCTGGGAGCGCTGTAATTGCTGATAGGTTTGCTCGATGGCTGCCTGCAGATCAGGTCCTGCCGTCTCCATGTTGTTTTGATCGGTCTTTAGATTGCCCTGATAGTCAAATTTGGGGCTAAATCTTTGGCCGGCGAAAAAACGCAGGCTGGTACTTTGGCGTTTTACCCCCAGTGACTGGCGCCACGCCGTGTGCAACAGCAGCTTGTGGCCCGCCTTATGACCTAACTGCCAGGCGAGATCTTTCAGTTGAAAGGCGGTTTCATCCAGCAGATACGGGGTTGGTTGGTGCGCCACAGGAGCCACAGGTTGCGGTACTACCGGCAGTAGACTGGGTCCGTCCACCTGATTGTCCTGGTCCTGAGGATACAACTGTGGGCCCTGAATGGCAGTCTTCAGCGGCGGGTTGAGCTTGCAGTTCAGCGACCATTGCAATAGCGGCTCTGCCGGGAACACTCCAACGTATTGTTGAAGTTGCTGCTCAGCCAGCTGAACTTCATCAAACCAGGGCTGCGGCTCGATACCGGCCAGGCGGTCTGCTGCGGCCAGCAGGCTGTCGTGACTGTCCTGACAGGATGGCAGCGTACTTTGCAGTGCCCGGATATCCGGCTGATACAAC
>CBFGPY010000388.1:0-3849 GCA_965650755.1 uncultured Chromatiaceae bacterium
GCGCTCTCCAGCAGAAGCTGGTGTTTGCTGATCTGGAGCAGTTTTATCAGCTGGCGCGGCTGTGCTGGGTCAAAAACGAGACTGACTATGACAAATTCGACCGTGCCTGCGCCGAATACTTCGACGGCATGGAGCAGCTGGATTTACTCAGCGCTATTCCGGATGACTGGCTGACACCCGGGTTTTTGCGCCAGTTATCGGCGGAAGACAAAGCAGCACTGCAAAGCCTTGGCGGCCTGGAAGCGTTACTCAAGGCGTTTCGGGAACGGCTGGCCGAACAGGAAGCGCGCCACGCCGGCGGTAATAAATGGATTGGCACCGGCGGCACTTCGCCATTTGGCGCTTATGGCTTTCACCCGGAAGGTATCCGCATCGGCCAGCAGGGCAGCGGTGCCCGGCGGGCAGTTAAAGTCTGGGACCAGCGCCAGTTTCAAAGTCTTTCCAGTGATGAAGTACTGAATAACCGCAGTCTGCAGCTAGCACTTCGGCAGTTACGGCGTTTTGCCAGAAGCGGCGCGCAGAGTGAGCTGGATTTAAACGACACTATCAGCGCAACGTCCAAACAAGGCGGGCTGCTTGATTTACGTTATCAACGTGAGCGGCACAATGCGGTGAAGTTATTGCTGCTGTTTGATATCGGTGGCTCGATGGATGATTACATCCATGAATGCCGCCAATTGTTTAATGCCGTGCGGGCTGAATTTAAGCATCTGGAATTTTTTTATTTTCATAATTGTGTTTATGAAACGCTGTGGCGGGATGAAAAGCGCCGGCCGCAGGATGCGATAGCAACTACGCAGCTTCTTCACACCTATAGCCATGATTACAAACTGATTTTTGTCGGTGATGCCACGATGGGACCTTACGAAATCAGCTATCCCGGCGGCAGTGTAGAGCATTTTAACAGTGAGGCCGGTGAGGTCTGGCTGAAACGGCTGTTGGCACAATTTCCGCAAGCAGTCTGGCTGAATCCGCAGCCCGAAAACTGGTGGCCGCATTATGCTTCAATAGACCAAATTTACCAGCTTTGTTCAGGCCGGATGTTTGGTCTGACATTGGAAGGTTTAGCGAGTGCTATCAATCAGTTAAAGCTTAAATATTAAGCCCTTGCTGCATTGAACCCGCATTGTTAGTATCGTCTCATTCCGATGAGAATTGAGCCAGCCCCAATGCGTGAAAATAAATACGAACTGCCGGCCACGCCGCCGCCGCAAGGTGAAACCGGCGCGCCCCTGACCCGGCAGGAACGCCGTGAAATTGTCACGCCATATGCGTTTGAAGTTTGCCCGAATCTGCTGGGCGTGCCGACTGCGCACCCACTGCGCCGAGCTATTGCGATGGGCATTGATGGCATCATTATCTCGGGGCTTGCGAAAGCAAGTTTACTGCTGATTCTGCCAGTGATGACTTATCTTATCTGGTTCCGGCTACAGGCTAAGAAATTTAATCATGTGCTGGTATTGCTGCTGGCCACGGCGTTTTTGGTGGCGTCTGCCACCTGGATGCCGGAACTGATTGTCGAAGAGGACGCAGAGCAAAAAGTTGGAGAAAAGAGCTTAAGTTCCGATCAGGCGATGCTGTTGGCGGCAACAGCACTGAAAATTCAGGCAGAAAGCTGCGAACTGAGTTGTATGAAAAAAGAGCTGGAAAAAACCGCCAGGATGCTGCGAAAGGCCGGGGTCAACAAAGTCGCAGCGGTTGAGATGATGGATGGTTTAGTGCAAGGCACTGATTTTCCGTCCGAACAATGGCCGCTTTACCGTGATGCGCTGCTTGAAGATTTACCTGTAGTTTCGCCGCCGAAAGTCGCGGAAGCTAAAGCTGCCCAGCCGGCGCCAGAAGCCTTACCCTGGTATCTGCCGGATGAAAACACCCATAGTGTGGTGGCCTGGGTCAAGGGGATATTTGAAGATCTGGGTATCGGCGTCGGTTGGGCGGTATTCTATTTTACAGCCACTATTGCCTGGTGCCATGGCCAGACTATTGGAAAAAAGTTGATGCGGATCAAAGTGATCCAGCTGGATGGCAAAGAGCTGAATCTGTTTGGCGCTTTCAGCCGGCAAGGCGGATACGGTGCAGGGATTGCGACGGGGTTACTTGGTTTTCTGCAGATACTTTGGGACCCGAACCGGCAGGCGATCCAGGACAAAGTCGCATCGACAGTGGTGATCCGGCTTGGCAAAGAAAAGCGGCCGCTGACGCATTAAGCATGCCCGGGAACAGGCAGTCGGCACTGGCTACTGCCTTTGTGTTTGCAGCTGAGGTATACTGCAATTTTTCTAACCCATCCGACCAGATCCAACCTTCTTGATCCGGCGTAGTGGAGCACCTCATGAAATCAATTCTGATCACCGGGTCCGGTGTTTTTACGCCTGAAGCAACCGTCAGTAACGAAGAACTGGTTGCCAGCTTTAATCAGTATGTCGATTTATTTAATGCCGAAAACGCTGAAGCCATTGCGGCTGGCGAAGTCACTGCGCTGGAGTATTCCAGCTGCGAATTTATTGAAAAAGCTTCAGGCATCAAGTCCCGTCATGTGTTGTACAAAGAAGGCATTCTGGACCCGCAGGTGATGCAACCGGTCTTTCGCCGCCGGGGCGAAGATGAACTGCCGGAAATGGTTGAAATGGCGTTAGCTGCGGCAAAAGAAGCCATTGCTCAGGCCGGCAAAACACCAGACCAAATTGATTTAATCATTTGCGCAGCATCAAACCTGCAACGGCCTTATCCGGCCTTATCGATTGAATTGCAACAGCAATTGGGTGCCAAAGGTTATGCCTTTGATATGAATGTGGCCTGTTCCAGTGCCACTTTTGCTATCAGCAATGCAGTCAATGCGATCCGCGGCGGTACCGCCTCTGTGGTGTTAGTTGTCAATCCGGAATTTGCTTCGCCGCAGGTCAATTACACCAGTCGCGACAGCCATTTTATTTTCGGCGATGTCTGTAGCGCGACTATCATTGAAGCCGCGGACACTGCGACGGCAGACAACAGTTTTGAAATTGTTGGTATGCGGTTAAAAACCGAATTCTCCAACAATATCCGCTGCGATGTTAGCTATGTTGAACACTGCTACCCGGACGCCGAGCCGTTAGTGCCGTTTTTCCGCCAGCAAGGCCGTAAAGTGTTTAAAGAGTTGTTGCCACTGGTGGCTGAAGTGATTGAAGGCGAAATGGCAGCCTGTGGCCTGACTGCGCAGGATCTGAAGCGCCTGTGGCTGCACCAGGCCAATATCAATATGAATATCTTCGCGGTGCGCAAGATTCTGGGCCGTGAACCTGAGCCAGGTGAAGCGCCTTTAGTGCTGGATACCTATGCCAATACCGCATCAGCCGGTTCTATTATTGCTTTCCATCAGAACAAACAGGGGCTTGCGATCAATGACCACGCCGTGTTGTGTTCGTTTGGCGCCGGCTATTCCATCGGTTGCCTGATATTAAAACGCGCACGCTGAGTGTCGTTGGTACGATAAACCGTGAAGAAATAAAAAAACGGCAACCCAGACCAGGTTTGCCGTTTTTTTTACCGGTTACAGCCGCAGCAGTGAATTCTGCTCATAAGAAACCGGTGATGGCACATAATCGTCTGCCTGTTCGTCATTGCGCCAGTCGTTATGGCCCAGCCGATAGCGGAATTGATAACTGCTGTCTTTCGGCAAGGTCAGGGTCAGGCTGAAATCGCCATTTTTTTGCTTTTTCATTGCATTGTCCTGCCAGTCGTTAAACTCACCGACTAACACTACCGACTCTGCACTGGCTGCTTGCTCTGCCGCGACGACAAAAGTCACTTTACAGGCTGGTTTAGTTTTCAGGTATTGTTTGCTGATTGCCATGATTCACTCAGTTATGC
>CBFGPY010000389.1:0-3830 GCA_965650755.1 uncultured Chromatiaceae bacterium
AAAGCAGCGCCAACGCCCTGCAAAACCAGCTGGAGCGGCTCGGTATTCGTCTGCAGCTGAATTGGGGTCAGTTAGCACGCGCCGATGCGCTGTTTCAGCTGGCTCGGCTAACCCGCAAGCACGGCCTGGAACTGCTTGGTTACGAATTAGCGCCGGATTATCAGGTGTTTTACGGCCAGTTTGAGTTTTATCAATCCGACACGCCACCGCTATGGCCAATCCCGGCGGCAGAACAACAACGGCTGACGCAAAGCGCACCGGTGCCGGATAAACGCTTTCATTATCGTTATATTGCGGCCGATCTGGCGGCGCAAAGCGCTGAACTCTGGCCGCAGAACAGTCAGGCCTATGCTGCCAGTTTATGTGCGGCGACGACCTGGCTGATTAACCGCGACCCGGACGTGGCGCAGCAGTATTACCGCCAGTATTTGCAGCACGGTGCTTATGTGCCCTGGGGCGCTGATTTTGGCATTCGTTGCCCGGAGCCAGACTTTGCCAGTGCGGAAAAACGGTTGCAGGCGAACTTCCAAACCAGCCTGCCGCGCAAACGCGAACTGGCTTTGGCTGCGGTTTTATTGCTGCTGGCCGGGGCCGGCGGCTGGGCGTGGCGGCGGCGCGCGGCACAAAGGTTGCGGTCAAATTGATTGCCGCCAAACAGCTTTTTCTGCACAATGCGCTGAAACAGGTCCAACCAGAGAGCAATAAATGCCACATCAAACAGCAATTAAAGTCCGCGGTTATCACTTAGATATTTATCAGCACGTTAACAATGCGCGATATCTGGAATTTTTAGAAGAAGCACGCTGGGCCTATCTGGAAGATTGCGGTGACGTCGAATATTTCACCAGCCGGCATCTGGCCTGGGTCATCGTCAATATCAATATTAATTATCGCAATGCCGCCACCAACGGCCAGACGCTGCAAATCGCCACGCAGTTTTCAAAAATTGGCGGTAAAAGTGCGGTGATCCACCAAGTGGTGACCGTTGCCGGTACCGACACTGTGGTGGCAGATGCCGACATTACTTTTGTTTGTCTGGATCAGCGCAGTGGCAAGGCGGTGGCGATTGAAGGTGAATTGCTGGCGCGGCTGAGCAAGCATTTAACCGACTAAACAACCACGGCCTGCACCGTTATCAGCCGGGCAGCAGCCCGGCGCGGAAATCGTCTTTGTAGCGGCGTGATAAAGGCACTGTCACTCCGCTTTTTAAGCGAATGTCGCCGTCGCCGCTGGGTTCAGAACTTAGTTCCGCAACAAAAGCATGATTGACGGCAAAACTGCGGTGCACCCGGCTAAAACCCTGCTTGCCCAGCTGGTCAATCAGCTGGCTCAGCGTACTGCGCAGCGGATAAATACGGCCGCCGCTGTGCAGATTGACGTAGTTGCCGCACGCTTCCAGGTATTCGATGCTGGCCACAGCCAATAAGAATTCTTTATCGAGTTTTTTCACCAGCAGATGCTGTAAGGGTTTAGCAGGTGATTCTGCCGGGATTGCTGCTGGCGCCTCAGGCGTAAACCCGACGGATTCAGTTTCAGCCACTGCCAGCACTGAAGCCTCACCGCGCACCCGCCGCCACACCATGGCGCAAAGCTGATAAGTCACCAGCAAATTCAGATAACCCCAGACATCTTTGCGGTACTCATACCAGAGCTCACGCGCCAGCGGGCCAAAATCATATGCTTCCCCGACCCAGCCGTAGACCAGGTCCCGCTGCGCCACCATCAGCGCGACATGACCAAAACAGAACAAGGTGGAAACCACGAAATGCCAGAGACATTGCTGCAGGGGCTGGCTAAAGCGCAGCGGCTGGCGGTCAAAACTTAAAAATAACAGCGGAGCCAACACTAAAGTGGCTGTTGCACTGCTGATTTCCCATAACCAGGGCTCCCACCAGTCCAGTGTATTCAGCGGGTTACGGCTGTGTTCCAACCAAACGGTATTGGCTTCAATACTGTTATTCAGCAAGATGAACACGGCATAAACCAGCCAGGCATACAACAAAGGGCGTTGGCTTAACTTCTCTATCCACCATTGCTGGTCGCGCCGCCGGGTCATTTCTTCAACCGTTTTCGTCACAGCTATCCACCTGTTATCCCTGAAATCCACCACAAACCTATTACCCGGTGGTGTCTGCGCGCCTGTTCAGCTGCAATCACACTGACCATTGACCCAACCTATTGGACTTCAGCATGACACAACTGATGAATCAACGTCGAGCCGATCTGGACTGGCTACGCATCGGCGCTTTTGCGCTGCTTATTTTGTATCACTGCGGTATGTATTACGTGGCGGACTGGGGCTGGCATGTGAAAAACAGCCAGACCTATGAGTGGTTGCAGGATCTGATGAAACTGACCAATCCGTGGCGCATGTCGTTGTTATTTTTGCTTGGCGGTATGGCACTGGCGATGGCAAGGCCCAGATTCAGTGCACTGGCGTTATTACGCCTGCGATCCAGCCGGTTATTAATCCCGCTGCTGTTTGGCATGTTTGTCGTGGTAGTGCCGCAAGTTTACTTCGAAGCACGCAGCCAGCAGTTGATAGAACCTGGTTACCTGCAGTTCTGGTGGCAATATATCAACCCCAATACGGATTTACTGCGTGAGCACCATAGCCCTATTGGCCTGTTAACCTGGAATCATCTGTGGTTTCTGCCGTATTTATTCTGCTACTCGCTGCTGCTGTTACCGCTGCATAGCCTGCTGCAACGCCTGGCGGCTTTGACCGGTAAGCTGCCGCTGTGGGTATTTGGCACTGTGCTGGTGAGTCTGCATCTGTGGGCGGTCTGGACATTACGTGAACTGTATCCGAGCACACATGCCCTGCTGGATGATTGGTATAACCATGCCAAATATGGCCTGGTGTTTGTCGCCGGTTATCTGTTGGTGTTGCAAAAACACTGGTGGGCAGTGTTACCACGCTGGCGCTACGGTTTTTTAGTCACGGCATTGCTGGGGTATGGCCTGGTCGTGCTGGACAATCATGATGTATTTGACAGTCTGGACGACAATGCCATTGGCTTACAGCTGTTGTATAGCGGAGTCTCTGTGCTGAATCACTGGGCCTGGCTCGGCGCTGCCCTGGCTTTTGCCGCGCAATACCTGCAACAACCGGCGTTTGACCCTGAAGGCCGCATGCGCCGCTATGCCTCCGCCGCGATTTTGCCCTGGTATGTGCTGCATCAGACGCTGACAGTGGTGTTTGCCGTCGCACTGCAACCACTGCAGTTGCACGACGGCGCGGAAGCTTTACTGTTGATTAGCCTGACCGTTTTGGGTTGTGGTTTAGGCTATGAAATCATCCGCCGTCAGCCGCTACTGAACTGGCTGGCCGGCGGTGTACCTGCTGCCAGGCTGCAACGCACACAAAATGCGCCGCAACCGGCCACTGAGACGGCTTAGTACGGGCTGACCGGCGTATAAAACGCGGTATTACGACCGTCGATACTGATGCGGATCGGTGTCACGGTCGTGCTGTTGCTGAGCAGGTTGTAGCTTTCTCCCGGCAACAGTTTAAAGCGCAGTAAATCTTTGATAATCACCGGCTGACCACAAGTGGTTTGGGTGTACTGCGTTTGTGCATCGGCGCGTAGTACATAGACTTCGTTGGTGCCGTCGACAATACCCTGGCCGTCCGCAGTGACAAACAAAGACGTCGCCTCTGAAACCGCAATTACACTGCCAGCGCTGCCAAGTTTGGCCTGGAATACCGCAGAGCGCCCCATGCGGTCGCGCTGCCGGAAGTGCGTGTCATTCAGCGTGTTCGCCAATTGCGGGAAGCTGAGGAAATTGCTGCTGATATTGATGGTGTTATGGCAATAATCCGTCAC
>CBFGPY010000390.1:0-3827 GCA_965650755.1 uncultured Chromatiaceae bacterium
AATTGCGGGTGGTGCCTTTTCACCAATATCTAACAGTGCGGCGACATTCTCAAGCATATCATTCTCCAAAGATAGCTAACGACGCCATAATCGGCTGCCGAAGCAACGCGAAGGCAGTCCGGTGGATTTTTGTGGCCGGAACAAATTTAATGGCTTTGTTAGGCATTTTGTTAGCTAACCCAAAAGCTTTTGAAACAGCCATTTAATCACTTCATCGCCATGATTAGACTCAGATAGAAGATAATTGCCTGACCAGTTATTCCAACCCGCCTCGATTGAAATTTCTCCTTTGACAAACGACGGCAATATACCTTCATCTAGACCCGTTACCGCTTCACCAGCTCGCTTCAAGTCTTGCTCACTCTCCAAAAGGAATACAGCTTGAAACCATTCCGGAGAATCGTACTCTTCAAAATCTATTGCGGCGTGACCATTCGCGGCAGTGTGAAGTCTTGGCTTATTCATGTATGCCTAACATATTAATCAAACCTCAGGTTATCCCATTTATCCTGAAAACCGTGTTTTCTCAGCTATCGATAACTTCAACAACTTCAACAACTTCAACAACTTCAACAACTTCAACAAACCAGCAATAAAAGTACCGATCGCTGGGACGTGAAAGAAGGTTATATCCGCTATTTCCCGGTCGGGCAAACCGGTGTTTTTAGATTAGACATTCTTGATTCAGCGAAACCTTGGCATCGTCGCGTTTATGTGCGGCAACTTTGCGGCATCACGAGCCGGTATCAGGCTAGCCGGCAGTATTTAGCAGCGCGCCAGACCTCAACATAACGCATTGACTGCTGCGCAGAAACAATGTGTTACTGGCCGTTGCTTTATCTGTCTCCGGCGCTTCTTTATGCTGCAAAACCTGTCTACACCAATTTAATCAACAAGGACCACTGATGTACGTCCCCAGCCGTTTTGCCATGCCCAATCATGCCGACATTCTGCAGTTTGTCCGGCAATATGGTTTTGCGACTTTAATCAGTGCTGATTTTCAGGCGACACATCTGCCGCTTTATCTGGATGAAAACGAAGGCGAATTTGGCACTTTGTATGGTCATCTGGCGCGCGCCAATCCGCAGGCAGCCATTCTGCATCAAAGCACAGTGCTGGCGATTTTTACCGGGCCTCATGCTTATATCTCGCCGCGCTGGTATGGCAAAGCGCCGACCCGCACAGCCAGCTGTTGGCGCAGTATATGGCGACACGCAACCTCGGCACCGGCCAATAACCATCGATAAGCACAGGAAGATAAACTCAATGATGAAGTTATACGGCAAACCGACCTCAATTAACGTGCGCAAAGTGTTATGGACTTTGGCCGAACTGAATATGCCGGCAGAACTGATTCCTTGCGGTAGCGGTTTTGCGCCAATAGACTCCGCAGAATTTCGCCAGCTCAACCCCAATGCTTTAGTGCCGGTATTGCAGGATGGCGATTTTGTGCTGTGGGAATCCAACAGCATTTGCCGTTATCTGGTGCGAAAAAGTGGCCATCAAAGCTTACTTGGCAGCGATTTGCAGCAAATGGCTAAAGTGGAACAATGGATGGACTGGCAAGCCTGTGAATTAAACCCGGCCTGGCGTTATGCCTTTATGGCGCTGGTGCGTAAGCATGCTGATTGCACCGACCCGGCGTTGATAACCCAAAGCACGCAGCAGTGGCAGCAAAAACTACAAATCCTTGATGCGGAACTCGGCAAAACCGGCGCTTTTATTTGCGGCGAGGATTTCACCCTGGCTGATATCCTGCTGGGTTTATCGCTGAACCGCTGGCTGCTGACGCCTGTCGCCACACGCGCGGACCTGCCGCTGCTCGCGGCCTATCAACAACGACTGGCCCAGCGTCCGGCCGCGCAGCAATTCTGCTTTAATGGCGTGGCCTGAACCGGGCTACAGCAACTCGCCATGCCGGGCGTCAAAAGGCACAAAATCACGCAGTAACAGCACGCCAAACTTCTCTGTGCTGATTTGCTCAGGTTGTGCTTTGCCGTCGATATAGTCCTGCCGGATCACTTTACCGGTCAGCAGATTTTTTGACAGTTTCGCGTCGGTCACTATTTCTCCGTTGCTGTCACAGTCACGGCTGATCTGGTCCAGGCCGGTTAAGGTCCAGTGGCCGCTACGCAGGCCAAAGCGATAGGAAGTGCTGACACCGCCACAGGCGCCGAAAGCAGAAAAATGCAACAGAAACTGGCTCGGAAAAACGTCAATGCCTTCAACCACAGTTCGTGGCAGCTGGCCTTGTTGCGGCACCGCCAGCTTCACGCTATAACCGGCGGCACTGGGTGTGACCATTAACAGTTGCCCCTGATCAGGCGCATCGTCCCGCACCGGGTAAATTGCCACCACAGTATAATCGGCGCCGCCATCAGAGATGCTGACCGAATATGCCGCAGCTTTACCTTGTGTCGCGGTTTGCACAATAGCGTCGATACTTGCGGCGGGCTGCTGTGTCTGGCCAGGCCAGGACATGGTTAACGTAGCGATACCCAGCCAACTGGCATACAACCATTGACGACCTTTGTGCGAAACTTTCATCTGCGGGTCCTGACAAAAACATGCTGCTACTTAGCTAACACAGCGCGGCGCAGCATTGCCAGTTATTTTCTGTTTCAGGAATAATCAGCAGGCATATAACCGGATCCAGCTGTCCGGCTTGATACCAATCCGGGTCGCTTCGGCATAAAAGACCTGACACTGGGTTTTATCCGGCTTGGGGCTGCGTGCCAGCAACCAGGCGTAGGTTAAATCTGGCCCGATGATCAGTGCCATGCTGTAATCCGGCGCTAACTTCACAATATTATAAGCGCCGTAGAATGGCCCGAAAAACGACACTTTGAGCCGGCCCTGATCGGCCGGGCCATTCATTTTGGCAAGGCCTTCGGCTTCTTCCCATTCGTTATCTTCGGCCGAATAACCTCGGTTCAGCACTTTCACCGTACCGTCCGGGTTCAGGCTGTAATTGGCGGTGACCTGGGTCAGACCACGTTCAAACGAATGGTCGAGCCGGGCAATTTCGTGCCATTCCCCTAAATACCGATTGAGTTCAAAAGGTTGTACTGGTGTCAGGCCTTCAGGAATGCCGGTGCAGCTACTGAGTAATAAAGTCGCTGCCAGGGCGGCAGCTTTGATAAGTTGCAGTTTCATAGACATCGTTATCTTAAATGGTTGTTAGCCGGCATTACGTCAGGGAGCGGCTTTTGTCTCACTTTTATCTGGCGAGGTATCCACGTTTTCCATCAGCACAATAAGTTTTCATCAATCTTTTCATACAGATCGGCACTGTTGATCAGCGCATGTGCAGTCAAACCCGGCACGCCATAGACAATGCTGCGGCAGGCAAAGCGCTGACGCACCGCCTGCAGCAGCAAGTCAAAATCGCCATCACCGGACAGCAACACAATTTCATCAACCTGCTCAGCCTGCGCTAACACATCGATAGTGATACCGACATCCCAGTCGCCTTTGGCACTGCCGTCACTGCGCTGAATAAACGGCTTGAGTTTGACCTGAAAACCGATATGGCGCAGCGCGTCCTGAAACTTACGTTGCTGGTCGTCGGCGCGGTCAATGGCATAAGCAGTGGCCAACACAATATCGCCCTGATGCTGCAACTGTTGCCAGAAGCGGCGGTAGTTAAACTGCCGGCCATAGGCCTGGCGGCAGGTGTAATAGATGTTTTGTACATCCACAAACACAGCGATTTTTTTCATCAGGTTGTGCCGTTTAAAGCTGAGATGGGCACTATAACACCATTGCTGATGCTGCACTTCGCCATGACCGGCCGCCATCAACTTTGTTGCAATCACTTACATTTT
>CBFGPY010000391.1:0-3822 GCA_965650755.1 uncultured Chromatiaceae bacterium
ATCATCCAGTTGACCAGTCCGCACTTTGGTTTGGTCGATACGACCCAAAGATGCCAGCATCCGCATCATGATTTGTTCGGAAGGCATCTCTAAACTGAAGATAAGAACTGGTTTATCACTGCTAATCGCTGCATGTTCGCAGAGGTTCATTGCAAAAGTGGTTTTACCCATCGAAGGTCGGGCTGCAACAATAATCAAATCTGATGGCTGCATGCCGTTGGTCATCTTATCCAAATCCATGTAACCGGTGGAAACCCCGGTCAGACCACCATTGCTAGGATTGCGGAACAAGGCATCGATTTTATCGATAGTTTTCGCCAGAATGCTATTGATAGGTTCCGGGCCTTCGTTCGCATTAGCGCGCTGCTCAGCGATTTTAAATACTTTGGTTTCGGCAAAATCTAGTAGCTCTGCGCTATTACGCCCTTGCGGGTCATAACCGGCATCTGCAATATCATGCGCCACCGAAATCATATCCCGCACCACAGCGCGTTCACGTACGATGTCGGCATAAGCAAGGATGTTGGCTGCACTGGGGGTATTTTTCGCAATTTCACCCAGATAGGCGAAACCACCGACATCATCAAGTTGCTGATTGCGCTCCAGCCATTCGGATACGGTAATAAGGTCAATCGGCTGATTTTGCTCGGCAATTGCTGCCATTGCCTGAAAGATATGCTTGTGTGAACGTAGATAAAAATCCTGTTCAACAACTTTTTCCGACACCTTATCCCAGGCGTCGTTATCCAGCATCAGACCACCGAGCACAGATTGTTCGGCTTCAATAGAATGCGGCGGCATTTTCACCGCGGCGACTTGTTTATCTTTTACGTTTGCCATAACACCTGAACGCTTCCAAAAAGCGGAGACATTGCGAATTCAGCGGCGAAATTCTCACACAGACAAGTGGTTGCACCGCAGAAAATAAGAGCCATAGCCTAGCATTTTTCAACGGACACGGCAGAACAAATTTAACGTAGTCGTATGCGGACGATGCACAAATAAGCAGAAAAATGAAGGTGTAAATCAGAAGGAGGAAACGGACACAGCACTAAGCACTGTGTCCGTCAATGGCTTATGCCTCGGCAACAACAACCAGTTTAACGGTTGCAGTCACTTCAGCATGCAGCTGCAGGTCGATGTCGAAAGAACCAACGTCACGCAGAGTGCCGTTTGGCAGTTTCACTTCGGCTTTAGTTACAGCTACACCGGCTTCAGTGATCGCATCAGCGATATCACGGGTACCGATAGAACCGAACAGTTTGCCTTCGTCGCCAGCTTTAGCAGCGATAGTAACTTCGCCCAGCTCAGCAACTTTAGCAGCACGTTCTTGCGCAGCAACCAGGTTAGCTGCCAGTTTGGCTTCTAACTCAGCACGGCGTGCTTCAAATTTTTCGATGTTAGCTTTGGTCGCTGGAACTGCTTTTCCTTGTGGGAACAGGAAGTTACGCGCATAACCAGATTTAACAACCACTTTGTCGCCTAAACCACCCAGGTTAGCAACTTTATCCAACAGAATGATATCCATTGTTTAATCCTCTCTGTATCGTTGAACCAGGCTTATGCGTGTGAATCGCTGTATGGCAGCAGAGCCAGGTAGCGGGCGCGTTTGATTGCACGAGCTAATTGGCGCTGATACTTAGCGCTGGTACCAGTGATACGGCTAGGAACAATTTTGCCACTTTCAGTGACATAATTTTTTAAAGTAGCGGTATCTTTGTAGTCGATCTCTTGCACGCCTTCGGCAGAGAAACGGCAGAATTTACGGCGACGGAAATAACGGGCCATGAACTTTCTCCTAACTTAAAATTTCAATCTGTTGGGCATGGAGTACAAGCTTTGCCTGACCACTCCGGGTCTGATGCCGGTTTAAAAACCCTTGCACCCTGACCACACTACCCTGCATCAAATTGTGACTTTGTCTGCTCAACTCGCCGGTCACCACCACATGAATGCGCAGGTAACTGGCTCTGTTGTAGCCGGCTTCCAGTTGCATCGACTTGTGCTCAAGCACAAAGTACAGGTGCGGAACGCCAGCAGGACTCTCGTTCCGGTCAGGCTGACGGCATACGACGCCAGTGAGGACCAGACAGTTGTCCATCAGATTACTCGTCGTTTGCTACCTGCTCTTCAGCATCACGTGGAGCACGGTCACGACGTTCTTCGCGAACTTTAGCCATTGGTGATGGCTCAGTGACAGCGCCGTTGGTGCGCATGATCAGATTACGCAGCACAGCATCGTTGTAGCGGAAGTTAGTTTCCAGTTCATCGATCACTGCTTGTGGCGCTTCTACGTTCAGCAGAACATAGTGGGCTTTGTGCAGTTTTTCGATTGGGTAAGCCAGTTGACGGCGGCCCCAGTCTTCCAGACGGTGGATTGAACCGCCAGCTTCTTTGATAGCACCAGTGTAACGTTCGATCATACCTGGAACTTGTTCACTCTGATCAGGGTGAACCATAAACACGATTTCGTAATGACGCATGGTAGCTCCTTACGGTTAATTAGCCTCGGGTGAGCTCGACCAGACTCGCATAGAGGCAAGGAACATGGATGTAGGTCGAAGGTCGCGTATTTTACGGATCGATCGGCCGAAATACAAGCAGTTAATCCGCTTTGGTATAAATCAGCCGACCAAACTAAAGATTTAGTTGCTGGTACGTTGGCGTACCGCTTCGTACAGACAAATTCCGGTGGCAACCGACACGTTTAAACTCGAGACAGCGCCAAACATCGGGATTTTGACCAGCCCGTCACACAGCTCTTTGGTCAGACGGCGTAAACCATCACCTTCTGCACCCATCGCAAGTGCCAGCGGGCCCTGCAGGCTGACCTGGTAAATCGTCGTTTCAGTTTCACCGGCAGCGCCGAGCACCCAGACACCCGCGTCTTTTAATTCACGAATCGTACGGGCCAAGTTTGTCACTGCAATAAATGGCACCGCCTCAGCAGCACCACAAGCCACTTTACGCACGACTGCTGTGAGTTTTGCTGCGCGATCTTTCGGCGCTATAACCGCATGCACACCGGCCGCATCGGCACTGCGTAGAATAGCGCCCAGGTTATGCGGGTCAGTGATGCCATCCAGAATCAATAGAAACGGCTGAGCCTCAGTATCCAGAATACGTTTCAGGTCATGCTCGTCGCCTGCATCTGACAAGCGGGCTTTAGCCACGACGCCTTGATGCTGTGCCCCTTCAACCTTCTCATCCAGCGTTTTACGCTGACAGAACTGTACTGAGATCCCAAGCTTACGCGCTTGCTGAATAAGCGGCGTCATCCGCTGATCGTCGCGGTCCTTTAACACAAATAACTCGAGGACGTCTTGCGGATTACGTTCCAGAAAAGCGCTGACAGAGTGCAGGCCAAAAATAAAATCTGTGCTCATATGAGATCTCAAAGTGCAACAGGCGCAAAAGCGCCTGTTGTGGTCGTTGACCATTATCGGTCAGTGGGATGGACGGCAGTGTAGCAAAATTCGCGGTTTATTTCAGCCTGCCGTTTGGTGTCGCTGTTTACTTGCTACGGCGTGGCGCTTTTTTCGCGCCGCCTGTGCCGGCTTTTCCACCCGATTTGGCTGCGGGTTTACTGCCACTACGCCCTGCTTTGGTTTTACCAGGCCTTTGGGTCGGATCCGCGACCGCCCGGCCTTTTTTGCCTGAATGGCCTTTTTGCGCTTTAGCCTCATGAGCCGCAGGTATTTTTTTCGGTGCGCCTTTGCCACTTTGTAAAGTGGTGACCACGCCCAAATCAATTTTGCGCGCTTCGAGATTGACTGCCAGTACTTTGACTTCCAGCAAATCTCCCATCCGATAGCTCTGTTT
>CBFGPY010000392.1:0-3821 GCA_965650755.1 uncultured Chromatiaceae bacterium
CACCCTGATGTTTGTGGTGTTTTTGGGGCTCTCAACGAAAACCGCACTCAGTAATGTGAAAACTCTGGAAAGTACCAGAGATATTCAGTTCCCTGTGCTGCAAGCATCTGAAAGCGCACTGGTATCTTTGGAACGGCTGAAAGAATCACTTGCCAGCGCCGTCACCACAGGTGACGAAGAGGCTTTGAATGGTGCCAATAAGCTCGCAGAACAGATGAAAAAACAACTGACGACAGTAGGTCAGCTCGAATCTGAAGTAAGCCGTGAAGTCGGGCAAATTCTGCAGTCTTTTGACGCTTATTACGCTGTTGCATTTAAAGTGTCGCAGGAAATGGTCAGCAATACCGCCGACATGGCCACCATCGGTGAGCGTTCACAAAAAATGAATGCTGACTACGAGAATACGGTAAAAAAACTGACTTCGTTTCGCGACGTGCAGCTGACACAATTTAAAAACGCCATCGATGACGCAAACAGTCAGGCGTCTCAGATGATCACTGTCGGTGTCATTATGATGGTTATCACTGTGCTGGCGCTGTTTGGTACTGCACTGCCGGTGGTGAAAGGTATCGATAGCAGCTTGGGCCATATCATCCGCTCGCTGCGGGATCTCGCGAAAGAAGACGGTGATTTAACAGTCCGGATCCAGACCAGCTCAAAAGACGAACTTGGTGATTTAGCCTACTGGTTTAACTCTTTCATGGAAAAATTGCAGGGCGTGGTGAAAGAAATCGTCAACACAGCGCTGCCATTGTCTTCACTGGCCAAAGATTTACATCAGCTGACAGACGACACCAACAGAACTATCGCTGTGCAGCGTAAAGCGGCAGATCAGGCCAAAGTTGCTGTGGACGATATGAGCAACAGCGTCATCGCCGAAGCCAGCAGCGCCAACGAAGCCTCGAGTGCGGCCAATGATTCCAACGTTGCGGCCGATCGCGGCCAGCAAACTGTTGGTGTCACAGTGAACAATATCCGCCAGCTCGCGAGCAATGTGCAGGAAGCTTCCGAAGTTATCCTGAAATTGGAAACAGACGCCAATCAGGTTGGTGCTGTGCTGGATGTAATTAAAGGCATTGCGGAACAGACAAACTTGCTGGCACTAAACGCCGCCATCGAAGCTGCACGCGCCGGCGAACAAGGTCGTGGTTTTGCCGTTGTAGCCGATGAGGTCCGTACTCTGGCATCCAGAACGCAGAAATCCACAGAAGAAATTCAGAAAACCATTGAGCAGCTGCAATCTGCCGCCCGCTCAGCCGTGCAGAAAATGCAGCAGAGTACTGTCCAGGCTGATCAAAGCGTTACCTCAGCCAATCAGGCCGGTGATTCACTGCAGGCGATCACCACCAGTATCCGCCGCATTCGGGAAATGAACCAGCATATTGCCTCTGCCACTGAAGAGCAGCAAGTGATGGCCGGGACTATCGTCGGACACGTAGTGGATATTGTGAAACATACCGAACATACCTCACAAAGCGCGGGACATATCGCCAAAGCCAGCCGCGAACTGGCAAACCTGGCGCAGAACCTGGAAAATATTGCCCGGTTATTCCGGGTTTAATACCGAAAATTCAGCGGCTTAGGCCGCTGCTATAAAAAATGCCGCTTAAAGCGGCATTTTTTTATTCTCAACACAGCCTGATTCAGGGCTGCCAGCTGCGGATAAATGCCAGCAATTCCGGCGTCGGCATCGGTTTGGCATACATAAAGCCCTGCACTTCATCACAGCCCATCGCTTTAACCACTGCGGCCTGCTCAGGTGTTTCAATGCCTTCAGCAATTGTTGATAACCCCAACCTTTTGCCAAGACTGACGATTGTTTCAGCGATGACAGAGCCGTTTGGTTTTGAACAATCCCGTACAAAAGCGCGGTCGACCTTAATCCGGTCTAACGGTAATTGTTGCAGGTAACTCAAGCTTGAGAAGCCAATACCAAAATCGTCAATGGCCACTTTAATGCCGTGTGCCTTTAGCTGACTCAATGCCTCAATAACAATTTTCGGCTCATCCATCACCACGGATTCAGTGATTTCCAGCTCCAGCATTTGCGGGTCAATCTTCGCTGCCTGCACCGCGTCAATGACGGATTTCACAAAATTCGGGCTGCGAAATTGTGGCATCGACACATTCACCGCAATACGCAGTGGATCCAGCCCCTGTGCAGTCAGATAATGGATCTGCTGACAAGCTTGCCGGATCACCCAGTCACCAATCTCCACAATCAAACCAGAGTATTCTGCTAATGGAATAAATACCGCCGGTGAGATATAACCACCCTGTCCATCTGGCCAGCGCAACAACGCCTCCATGCCAATAACTTTGTTATCACTGAGGGAGATCTGTGGCTGATACCACAATGCCAGCTTATCCTGCGCAAAATCCTGCCTTAAACGGCGCAGCAAGGCCAAACGTTCGGCCATCTGGTCTTCAAGCTCAGCGTGGTAAAACTCAAAGTTTTGCGACAAACTTTTTTTCGCCCGGTTCAGCGCAATATATACCTGTTTCAGAATGCCCAGCCCCTGGCGTACTGTATCGGTCAACCGGCAAAAACCAAAAGTCGCGTTGATTTGTAAACTATGCTCGGATGCCTGAAACGGCGTGGCAAATACTGCATTTAACTGCTGCGGCGTTAACTGTGCTTCAGGCCCGATTAAACCAAAAACATCAGCACCGATGCGGGCAATTTGGGCAATATCGCCGAACTTTTCCACCAGCCGGTGTGTCACGGCTACCAATAATTCGTTGCCAACTTCCTGGCCTAAGCCGTCGTTGACGTCAGAAAAATGGTCAATATCAATCAGCACTGCGACCGTCTGCTCAGGCGCCAGTCGGCGGGTTTCCTGCAGCAACTGCGTGTATTCATTGCGGTTCGGTGTTTTGGTCAGCGGGTCAATATATGCTGCATGTTTTAACTGCTGGAACAACGTGACGTTTTCATAACCGATTGAGATATTGCTTAAAAACACCTCTATTAACTGACGGTCAAAGTCTTCAATTGGCCTGTTAGTTTCGATATAAACTGCGGCGCTGTGCTCAGCATTGCCCAAATACAGTACGGTATCAAAGGCAGTAAAAATATGGCGTTTTTCTGCCAGACAATGCAGGATCTGCTGAATGATCCGCTCATTGCCCAAACGCTCAAGTTTGCATTTGATATAGGGTGCGTAATGCCCGGCAGCGCCTAGTACATAGACGTTGTCGCTGGCAGAACCATCGTCTTCAATCTGGGCACACAACACGCCTTCAGCATGGAGGCCAATCAGCGAAGAGATTTGGGTCACAACCCCTTCAGAAAATTCATGCAGTGAATGCTGTTCGAGTAAATTGGCGCCGGCATTAATGATTTTCTGCAACCCCAGCCGGTTTTGATTAATAGTGCGGATTTGCTGGTAGGAACGGATCGAAGAAATAAT
Organism: uncultured Chromatiaceae bacterium; assembly: GCA_965650755.1. Classification (GTDB taxonomy): domain Bacteria; phylum Pseudomonadota; class Gammaproteobacteria; order Enterobacterales; family Alteromonadaceae; genus Pararheinheimera. Next base: position 3,414 of record CBFGPY010000392.1, read on the forward strand.
TGAAGTAACGAGTTTACTACGCGTTAGCTCGGTTTTTGTTTTGTAGTCGTTGATATCATATTCTTTGATCACACTTTCTTCCGGTGCATAACCCGGCTGACCAGTCCGCAATACAATCCGGACTTCGTCCATGCCAAGCTGCTCGCGGATCTGTTGTACCACCAACAAGCCGGCATCGTCAGATTCCATCACGACGTCGAGCAAAATTACCGCAATATGGGGATTCTTTTTCAGAAACTCGATGGCAGCACGGCCAGAATAAGCATGATGGAACACCAGCTTACGGCCCTGCACCAGTAAATCACTCAGCGCAAGTCGTGTGACAGTGTGGATTTCTTCATCGTCATCAACAATGAGTAAATGCCATTCCCCAGTGACCTGAGGTGCAGGCGTATAAACACTCTCGTC
>CBFGPY010000393.1:0-3817 GCA_965650755.1 uncultured Chromatiaceae bacterium
AACGTAAAGACCTGCTATCAGATATACCGATTTTTGCCGGAAATTGCAAGATGACTTTTGGCGGAACGCTGGTACTTCGTCGCATCAGCGTTAGAGGTTGAAATGTAATAAAATTACAGAAATCGACGTTTTTTACCGGGCGAAACTGAAGTTTTGGCATAAAAAAAGCTGCCACCGGCAGCTTTTTGTTGGTTTTTAGTCGCAGATATATGCGCTAAATATGCGCGCTATTCAGCGGCGTGATGTTGAGTCCGCTTAGGCGCGATAACCGCCCTGCAGGCCTTTCACTGTTACAGCAACGGCATCATGCGCATGCAGTGATTCATAGTGGTTGACCCGCAGCCAGAAATCTTCAAACTCGGTCAGGCCGTTTAAGGCGTGTTTTAACCGGCGTGCGGCGTCTTCACAGAACATCAGATTCTGCCCGTTTAAGCGGGCAAATTCCTGTTCATCGGCGCGTTTTACCGCAGCCTGTACCGGCGTTTTCAGCGCATCTTCAATCGCGTCAATCAGCGCTACGATTGGGAATTCTGTGACATTGCGCTGCAGTTTCACTTTCACTTCAGCCACAGAACGCTGGCTGTGTGGTGTTGCTACTATGCCTTGGGTCGTGCCAAGCCAATCGACGACTAACTCGCTGCTGATTTGCTGCTGTCCGGCGAAGCGGGCAACAAATGCTTCCTGGATCAGCTGACGCGCTAATGCCGCTGAGCACGGGCATGTAGATGAATAAGGTACATTGACTTTCAGTTCGACTTGCAGCTGATTCTCAATCACCTGACCCGTGATAGTCACAGGATAGGCCTTCCAGCCTTGTTTTTCGGTGATAAGCGCCTTGCGGCGTAAATGCAGATCAAAATCAAACTTCACAAAAGCCTGATCGCTTAAATCTTCGTGAGTGGTGATAAAGGTATCAAGCAATTCACACAAAGTGGTGTGGCTTAAGCTGGATTCGCGGGACAATTCGTCGAGCGCGAGGTACAGCCGCGACATATGAATGCCTTTGGCTTTGGGATCGGCCAGGTTAACGAATGCTTCTACTTTAGCACTGACCTGACGCGGCGCATCGCCGTGTAATGCCAACATCAGCGGCACTTCAATATGGCTCATGCCAACCCAGTCTAAAGTGCCTTCAGTGGTGGCACATGATTGGTTGGCTACATCTGGCATCGCTATCGGCATGAAATCTCCGGGTCTGTCTGTTGCGACTACTTCAGCACGCTTGGTCTGGAAAGGGCGGCATTCTATCAAGCTTCACACATTTGTCTTATGAAAAATTTGCAAAGGTGCCATCCATTTTTTCGCTCGATTGGCGTACCGGCGTTGAACTTCATCTATGGTGCGCTGCTATTTATGGGCAGCTGCGGCAGAAACAAGGTCTAATACCTGATAAAATTAGTCAGGTATTTTACTCCTTTCATTTACGCACTGACAAGTCAGCCGGATCAGACTGGCATTGAGTTGTTTTCCGGCCCGGTTTGAAACAAGTGCTGCAAGGTGTCGTACCGCCTGTTAACTGCAATTGGCAAAGCAGTCAGGACAAGATAATCTAACGGGTACAAATAAAGCCGTGACGACAATGATAAGATGCGGTTTCACTTCGAATTTTTACCAAAGTGCCGGTTTGCCGAAATACGCTTACAATACCACTGCGCAGGCACAAAAGAGGTTGTAACTGCATGAGTCAATACCGGATCCATCCCTGGGTCAGTCAGCTGGCGCTGGTGCTGAAGCAGTGGGGCTGGTTGCAGTTATTCAGTCTGACGACTTTACTGATTATTGTCGCTTCAGGCCTGATTGCGCTGGCGTTCAGCCTGACGTTACATAACAGAGTCGACTGGGATTTTATCAGCGGCGCTTTATTATTTGCCGTGGTCGCAGCGCCGCCGCTGGTTTCTGCCTGTCTTTATCTGATTAAACACCTTGATGCCACTTTGTTTTACCTGCAGGACTCTGCCCGGCAGGAAAAACGTCTGAACGAAAATCTGCAGGAAAATATCCGTCAGCTGAACTACGAAATTGAAGAGCGGAAAAAAGCCTTCCAGGCTAAACGGCAGGCAGTTGACGAATTGCGTAAAGAAATTACCGAGCGCAAAAAGACCCAGCTGTTAGTGGAAGAACAGAGTTTACTGATGAAGTCGATTGTCGACAGCTCACCCGACTTGTTCTATTACCGCGATGAAACCGGCCGCTTCGCCAGCTGCAATAAAATGTTTGAGCGGATGATCGGTAAAAGCTCGAGTGAACTGATTGGCCATTATCCGTCCGAAATTTACGCGCCAGATATGGCGCCGGCCGCCATCCTGACCGACCACGAAGTATCAGTGAATCAGGCCGAACTGACGCTGGACGTGGAGTACAACACACCTGAAGGCCAGCTGATGTGGTTTGAAATGCGCAAAGTGCCGTTTTTTGACCGGCAGGGGCGTTATATCGGTTTACTCGGTTTTGGCCGGGACATCACATCGCGCAAAATGGCGGAGCAGGCGCTGGAACGCGCTTATCAGGATAAAGGTAAATTTATTGCGACGCTGAGCCATGAACTACGTACGCCGTTAAACGGCATTGTTGGTTTAACCCGGCGTTTGCTCGAAACCCGCCTGACCGACGAACAACGCAGTTGGGCCAATACCATATTCAGCAGCGCCGAAACGCTGGGCAATATCTTTAACGATATTATCGACTTAGACAAAATCGACAGGCAGGATTTGGATATTCTGTATCAAAGCACTGATATTGCGCAGTTTATTCTTGATATCGCTAATTTCGCCGAGCTGATTTGCCAGCAAAAGGGCCTGAGCTTTAAGTTACAGCAAGTGGGTGAACTACAAGGGCATCTGAAGCTGGACCCGACGCGGGTTCGCCAGGTGCTGTGGAATTTGCTTAGCAATGCCGTGAAATTTACTGCCCGAGGTGAAATCAGTCTTTATGCTGAGCTCTGCGACAACGAACTGATTTTTGTCGTCAGCGATACCGGCATTGGTATCTCGGCGCATGAGCAACAGCGCATTTTTGACATGTACTATAAATCCAGTGACGGCCGGCGCTTAAGTATTGTTGGCTCTGGCATCGGGTTATCGGTGTCCAAAGCCTTAGTGGAGGCCATGGGTGGCTCCGTAACAGTACAAAGCCAGGTCAATCAGGGGAGTCATTTTACCGTACGATTGCCGACTGAGCAGCAACAGGCACCTGAACTCAGCCAACTTTGGGTCTGCCCGGAACTCACTGTGCTTCTGGTTGAAGACGTGCCGCTAAACGCCGAGATAGCGACAAATCTGCTGGAACAGCGCGGACATAGCGTAGTTCATGCCGAAACCGGTGAAGATGCACTGGCATTACTTGAAACCGAAGATGATATCGACCTGGTGCTGCTCGACATGCAGCTGCCGGATATGACCGGCGATCAGATCGCCCGTTTTATGCAGCAGGAACCCCATCTGGCGCAAATTCCGATTGTGGTGTTAAGCGCCAATGTGCGAAAAGCCGAACAGCAGCTGGAAGGTATACAAATCGCCGGGGCACTCGCCAAACCAATTAATACCAATAAACTCGACCAGGTGCTGGGCCGGTTGTTCTCGCCAAGTGCAGTACGTCAGCAGCAGGTTCCTGATACTGAAGATGGAGAGCTAACTGACTCAGTGCTGGATACAGCAACACTGCAGGATTACCTGCAGTCGCTTGGCAAAGCGCCGATGCAGCGCAGTATGCAACTGTTCCAGCAATTAGTACCCGGATATGTCAATAAAATGGTGGAAGCTGCGACCATGCAGCAGTTGCAGGAGTTTCAGGATGCGGCACACAAGCTCAAAGGCGCTGC
>CBFGPY010000394.1:0-3812 GCA_965650755.1 uncultured Chromatiaceae bacterium
GAACGCTGATAACCAATCACCCTGTCCGCAACGTACCCACCGAAAATAGCGGTCGCATACACCAGCGCAAGATAGGCGCCGTAATAACGGCTGGCATCAGCTTCACCGGCCGCATTGCCTTCATAAAACTGCGCCACGATATACAGCGTTAAGGCCCAGCGAATACCATAAAATGCAAAGCGCTCCCAGAACTCGGCCATGAATAACATCCACAGCGGTTTGGGGTGGCCCCACAGCGTATCAAATTGTTTAGCTGCTACCTGGTTCATCGGCAGCTCCGGTTCATCTTGCAGCACAGCAGCGCGGGCTGTGGCTGAGTCACAGGGGATTGGGTCATGGTGGTTTCCTGTTTCTAATAATTATAAGACGCGGGTGTTTCTGATTTTTGCCAGCCGTTTATACCGCAGCTGTGCAGAAATGAAAAGCCGGGCTGCACTGGTCAGCCCGGCGAAAGCGGCAAACCGCTATTCGATAAATTCTTCTAAAGCTTCTTCGTCGACTTCTGCCTGCGGCGGATTACCGTCATATTGCTTGTAGTCCTGACGCTGGAAATAAGCATCACGGACAAACAAATAAGGGTCAAGCGAGTCGTTCAGCAGCTTTTCCTGGCTCATCAGCTGTTCACGGCCATCCAGCGCGCTGATGACAAAACGGCCAATCGACAGCGGCGTGTTCAACAACGCCAGCGGGAAATACAGGTTGTCGACGACCCGGCCTGTAGCGTCGCGCACTGTGGTTGGGCCCATGCCCGGCACCATCACGTAAGGACCATGGCCGACACCCCACACGCCCAGCGTCTGACTGAAATCTTCGTTTTGCAGCGGTAATTCAAAATGCGAGGCGACGTCAAAGAAACCCAGCACGCCGACAGTGCTGTTCACCAGAAAACGGCCGGCTGAAATGGCTGAGCTTTTTGGTTTACCCTGCAGCACGGCATTGATAAAGCTGGCCGGTTCATCGAGGTTTTGCACCATATTAGCAAGGCCGGTACGCACTGGTTTTGGCGTCACTGTCATATAACCAACTGTAGCCGGACGCAGCAGATAGGGGTCGAGATATTCGTAGTTTAGGGTCCAGGTCTTGCGGTTGACTGACTCCAGCGGATCACGCGGGTCATTGGATGCCGTATCGGCCGATTCTGGTTTGCTGGCACAACCTGCCAGTAACAGCGTCAGCAGCAGCGCTGCAGTTTTGATGAAATGCATGTTGCGTCCTGTTGCAATATAAAAAATGGCGCCGGATTATACCCTGCGCCGCAGTCGCGGATCACTGCCCGAAGCGGTTTTTCCGCGATTATGCCGTATTTTTACTCAGCTATCGCTTGTTTGTTCGGGATTAGAAACTTAATTCCACCTGTTGCGGTGTTGCCGACAAGCTTAATTCCGCCGATTTTAGCTGCAGATCAGTTGGGTCAGGCGTCGCTGAGCCGCTGCGGCTGATCCGCGCCCCCACTGTGACGCTTTTCACTGCCGATAAGTTCCAGCCGCTTTGCATGCTGTGGCTGTTATCAAGCTGAATTTGCATGGTGCCGGCCTTGACTGTCAGCTTTTGTACGGCAACCGGCAACGGCATGCCCTGTGTGGCGCGGGCAAACACAAACAAGGTTTCGCCGGCATGCGCTTCAGCCACAGCTGGCGGGATGGTCAGAGTCACATGCAGGACGGGGCCGTCCTTCGCAACGACTTTTTGTTGTGGCTCTAACTGTGCCAGTTGCTGTTGCACCTGGACATACCGCGGGTCGTCTTTGGGCAGTTGAGCCAGCAACACTTCCCAGGCGGCCCGGGCTTCTTTGATATCACCACGTTGCTGCGCTATCAGTGCCAGCATCGACAAGGCATCAATATTGCCGGCTTCTTTACTAAGCACCAGCCCCAAACTTTTTGCCGCTTTTTTGACGTTATCTTCCGAACCTTCCACCAGCAATGCCTGGGCGTAGCTGATGAGTAAGTTGGTGCGTTCTGGTGTCAGACTTAAAGCTTTTTCGAATGCTTCAATAGATTCCGGCACCTGGCCCTGGCTAAACCAGATCCGGCCTAACACAAACCAGGCCACCGCATCATCGCCGGTATTGGCGAGCTTCGTGCGCAGCGCCAGCACAAATTGCGCCAGTTCTTCGTCAGACAACGGCTCACCTTTGCCCAGCAAAGCCCGCTCACCAAAACCCGCCAGATTGTCCTGTGCCTGTTGCCAGTGCGCCAGCTCGCGATATTGCCCGGTCAGACCATATACACCCGCGGTCAGCAGCAGCAACAAACCAAAGGCAATAACACCACTGCGGGCCGACTGGCCGTGCAATTGCTGCGAATCAGGCAGTGGCGCGAGAAACTGACTTTTCAGCTCCGCCGCTGCGATAGCAAAATCGGCTTCCGACAATTCACCCAGCTCACGGGCATCACTTAACAACGCCAGTTTTTCCGCAAACAAACTTTTCCGGTCGAGCTGCTGTCCGGCTTGCATCCGGCGCGGCCAACATAACATCAACGCCGAAACCAACAGCAACAAGGCTGCCACTATCGCTAAATTCATTAACATCGCCTGTTACTCCTTAGGCTTCTGCCGGGAGGCAGCAGTGGCTTCATCAATCATGGCCTGCAACTGAGCATCCAAACCACTGAGGTCGCTGGCTTCGGTGCTGTCTTCCTGAGCAATGCTTTGACTGGTTTTACTGCGCCGAAACACAGTCCAGCCCAGCGACAACACGGCCAGCAGCGGCAACAACCACAACAACACAGTACTGAGCTGAAATGGCGGCTGATAATGCACAAAGTCGCCATAACGCTGCTTCATATAATCGATGACCTCGTCATGACTTTGGCCCTGACGCACCAGCTCCAGCGTTTTATTACGCATATCCACTGCGACCACAGCGTTGGAATCAGCGATATTCTGGTTCTGACATTTTGGGCAACGCAGTTCGGCGGTCAGCTGACGATATAACTGCTGTTGTTCGGCCGATTCAAACTGCAGCAAGTCTTCAGTGGCCGCGACCGGCAAAGCGAATGCCAGCAAGAGCGCAGGCAGACATAACAGCTTAAGGCGCATCTGTGCCTCCTTGCTGAAGTTGCTGATACAACGCCTGAATTTTCGGCCAGTTTTGCGGGTTGATGTCACCAACATGATGATGGCGGATCACGCCATTGCGGTCGATTAAAAAAGTCTCTGGCGCGCCGGTCACGCCTAAATCAAAAATCAGCGAGCGTTTTTCATCGACGATGTTAAACAAATACGGGTCGCCCTGCTCAGCCAGCTTGTCCTGCACATCAACGCGTAAGGCGTTGATATCAAAAGTCTCACCAAAAGCTGCATCGACCGGCTGCACATAATAAAGCCCGACGATGCGCACGCCTTGCTGGCGCAACTCGGTTAAAAAACCAAGCTCGGCATTACAGGTCGGGCACCACAGCCCCCAGACGTTTAACAGCGTCACTTCGCCCTTTAAATCAGCAGCTGTGACTAATAGTGCCGGCTGTTGCAAATCTGGTAATGAAAAAGCCGGCAGCGATTTTTCAATCAGCGCAGAACCATGGTCGCGCGGGTCGGAAAACAAACCGCTCAGTAAAAACAACGACAGCGCTAAAAAGGCAGCCAAAGGTACATAAAACATCGCTTTACGCATGGGCTGCAGCTCCTGTTTCGGTCTTCGCGGTTTTGCGCCGGTACCGTTTATCCGACAGCGACACCAGGCCACCCAAAGCCATCAGAATGGCGCCCAGCCAAATCCAGCGCACATAAGGTTTGACATAAACCCGCAGCGCCCAGGACGGGCCAGATAACTCTTCACCCAGTGCGACATATAAATCGCGGCTTAAACG
>CBFGPY010000395.1:0-3807 GCA_965650755.1 uncultured Chromatiaceae bacterium
CGGTAAACGCATGCCATCATTCTGGATAATGCCCATCAGTTCGGCGAGTGCTGCAGGGCGGTCCCCCGAGCTGCCAAGCGCAGTACCGAGGCTTGGTACTAAGTGGTCAAAGGGGTAACCGAGTTTGGCCCAGCGTTGATGAATATCGGTAAAAGCTTCTACTTCCAGCATAATGCGGATGCGGGCGTCACGCGCTTTGCGGTTTGGCGTTTTAAATAACCAGCGATACACCTGCTGGCGCTGCTCGGCGCTTGCATCAATCACTTCTTTCATCGTCGCTTTCGGGTGATTGTTCAGATAATTCAGTACCCAGAGTTCCAGCGGGTGGGCACCGGCGATATAACCCTGATCCGGCAGGCTGAATTTACCCGGGCCATATTGCGCATACATATCCTGCAGCTTTTTATTAGTCAGCTTGTCACTGTCCGGCAGTTTGTTGCGTAAAAACGCCGCAAAGTCGGTAAAGCTGGCGTCCGGTAACAAATAACGATGCACTGCCGCGAGGCGGTCCGGTGTTTGTTTCAGACCATCAAAAAAGGTCTCCAGCCGCTCGTCCATTGGCTTCTGCTGATACTTGCGGAAGAAACGACGCAGGAATTCACTGCCTTCTTTATCGACAAATTTACGCAGGTATTCTTCCCGTTTCGGGTCATTGTCGGCGCGTAATAATAATGAGGTGCTGCCTTGGGTCTGATAGCTGCTGGCGTAGCTGACGATGTCGCGCAGCAACCGCACAAACGGCAGGTTATGTGATTGTTGTAATGACTGGCGAATAGTCGGTACTTTGCCATCTTCATCTTTATTAAAGTTGTTAAATACCTGCAGGCCACCGCCGGTAAAAAAGCGTTCGGCCGGCGAGGCGGAGTAGGTACGTTCCAGCGAGGCCTCTAACATCGCCGGCAGACTGCGATCTGCTGTAGTGGCCATATAATTGGCAGCCCAGCGGGTAATGTGGTCGTTGGGCGCAATGTCCATTGTCAGCAGGCTGTCGGGCAATTCGTCAACAAAGGCCTGATGCAGTTCGGCGATAATTTCCAGATAGCTGGCGAGCACCCGCAGTTTGGCGGTTGAGCCTAGTTCCAGTTTGCTGTGTTCGTTTAAGTCAAACGGCTGGTCTGTACTGTCGGTTTGTACCCGCACTCTGTTACCGTCAGCGGTTTTTTCAAACAACGTGAAGCTATACAGCACATCTCCGGTGCGGGCGGCAGACAGCAGACGTTCACCAATCAGCCCGTGTTGCGCTGCAGTGTTGGGATTCGCCAGGCTCTTTAAATAAGCGCTGACTTTTTGCTGCACTTCACCGTGTAAGGTACTGTGCGCATTTAAATCCAACCGGTCCAGGTCGTACATTGGCTGATTCAGCAGGTTGCCAAGCCGCAGTCTGGCTGAGTTGATGCCTTTGCGGCTGTCGGCTTCGTCTTTCGCTTTATTCGCTTGTAGCCGGACAAAGGTCAGCTGTTCGTTCAGTGCTTTATCGCGCAGCGACGCATCGATAATGCCAGCGCGTGCCAGCAGCCGGATATGGCTGTTGGTCAGTTCTTCCAGGTCAGCATGGCCTTGCAGCAGGTAATAAGAAGGCCGGCGCTGCGCAATCATCAGTGACAGCATCTGACGGAAATAACGCGCGCGTTCGGCAGCAGTTTCTGCCTGTTCCGGCTGCGCCAGTAGCGTATTGGCACGGTTAAAATCGGTGCCAAACCAGGCGTATAACGCGTCGCCAACGCCGTGCACTTCGCCATGGCCTGGTGCTGACGATAAAGGAACAGTATTAAGATAATCCTGCACTATTCGGGTGCGTACGCCTTGAGTATTCGGGCCATGCTGATAGGCACGGATAGTACCGGATATGATCTGGATCGCTTTGTCTTCAAAACTTTGGGTCAGACCCATCGGCGAGTGGCGGAATTTTTCAATTTGCGTCGCGAGCGTAGAGCCGCCGGCCGACTGACCGCCAATGGCCAGTACTTTGCCGACCTGACTGACTGCTGCCATCACAAAGCGTGGCCAGTCCATCACCGGGTTGGCTTGTGGCGGAATAGTCAGTAAATTGCGGTTTTCAATAAATAACAAACTATGGGCAACCAGCAGCGGAATTTGCTGCGGGTGCTGGTAGACCCGTTGCGGGTAGTTAAAATCAAAAATCGTTTCATTGCGGCAATCCGCCAGAAATAATCCACTTTGAACTTTTTCACGGTAAGGCGGGAAAAAACCTTGTGCCGCAAATCCTTGCATCGCCGGAGAAAATTCAGCCTGCGCCCGGATGACAAAACCGCGCTCCTGCAGGCGCGCTAATAAATCCGGTAATTTGGTGTAACCGTGACGTTCGTCAAAAGGACCGGCATTGGGATAAATCACCCGGCTGGCAGGCGCATTTTGTAGCTGGTAGGTCAGCGTTTTGGCGTAGTCACTGATAGGTTTTGCGCTGTAATAGGCTGTGCGCATCTCAAAAGCGGCCAACACAGCTAATGCGGTTAACAGCAGCAATAATAACACCGGGATCAGCGAGCGGCGCTGCACCAAGATGGCCGGTTCGGTTAGAGGCGTCGCAGCTGGTTGTTCCCGGTAATTATCAAACTGAATGTTTTCAAGAGGAAGTTGCGGTGACAACGGCTGAGTCCATTTGCTGAGCTGAAAAAACAGCCGCAGATTTTAGCCTGAAGTGCGCTGGATTGCAGCTTAAATTTCCATACGGCTGTGGCTTAGTGTGCCGGTTCAGCCGGGAACGGCGGCAGGTCTTCGCCAAACCAGAATTGCAGATTTTGTCGCAGTTTCTGGTCTTCGCGCAGCCGGTTAATCACGGCATTCACTCTGAGAACCGCCAACTGTCCCCAGTTATTGTCAGGGCAGGCGACGGCACCGGGTAGCAAGTCCTGATACCCGGCGATGGGCAGGAACACCAATTTGCGCTGTGAATGCATAGTATAAAACTTCAGACTGCTGACGTAATCAATAGTCGCGTCAAGCTGCTGTTGACTGAGCATTTGCAGATGAAGCATGGTGGCATCTTTACCGGTATCCAGACTGACGTGATTTGGACTGTGCAACCGATGTTCATCCAGCAGTGGTTGCAATTTGTCATAACGGCGCTGGGATGGAAATCCAAAACGTAATTCACTTTGCAGCAGTTTGGCCAAATCAACCGGATTGCCAAAGCGACGGCTGATCTCATCCGCCAGCTCAGGGCGTGTGATAATGCCATGGGGCTGATAATAATGGGTGGGCTTACTGAATAGGCGGCCTTTTTGCACCGCAGGATCGGCAGAGTAAAGGGCACAGGGATAACAAAGGTTCTCTTTAGCATCGATGCGCTGTCTGATGCGGGCCTGCGGTTCAGCCAAAAACTGATGCCGCACATCCGGCAGATACACTTGCAGCCGCTCTACTAACACATCACAAAAACCTGTGCCCTGATCCGGGCCATCCAGAATAAAAAATGGTACTTCAGGATTCATCCCCCACAAAATGCGAAATTGCCGGCTACTGCTTTGCCGGATTTGCAGGATCTGTTGTTCTGGTTGTAATGCTGGTAGTTGTTGTGGTACCTGATGTGTTTCAGGTACTGGAAACGACTCGGGGGCGGCCGACTGCAGCCTGTACAGGTTCAGGCCGAATAACAGCAAAGTTGCAACAAACAACGCCAACAATATTTTCATGCGGGAAACTGCAAAACGAGGGATTTTTGTAGACTAGCACAGTGGCTGGGCAGATCCAGCCACTGTGCCAGTGAAGGCTTAGTCGTGGTGATGGCCACCAGCGCCGTGGGCATGGCCGTGAGGCGTGCGCGCAGGGTGTCGGGCTCGGCGGCCC
>CBFGPY010000396.1:0-3803 GCA_965650755.1 uncultured Chromatiaceae bacterium
CAAAGCGCTGTCGACATCGACAATCACCACAAGGCTGACATTGGGGAAATGATGCCCCTTCGCCAGCATCTGCGTGCCAACAATAATCGCCGGCTCGCCACGCTGGATTTCAGTCAGTAAAGATTCGAGGCAGCCTTTACGCCGCGTGCTGTCGCGGTCTAAGCGGATCACCGGAAAATCCGGAAAAAGCTGCTGCAGCTGCTCTTCCAGTTGCTCAGTACCTTGACCAACCGGAGCCAGCTGCGTACTGCCACAATGACCACATTGATGCGGCACGGCACGGCTGGCACCACAGTGATGGCACACCAACTGGCGGCTTTGTTTGTGGAAGGTGGTGAACGCGGCGCAACGATGGCATTCCGTCAGCCAGCCACATTCATGACAAATCAGCGCCGGCGCAAAACCGCGCCGGTTCAGGAACAACATCACCTGTTCGCCACGCTGTAGCCGCTGTTTGATTTGTACCAGCGTGCCATCGGCCAGGCCATGTTTCAGTACCTGTTGTTTTAAATCGAGCAGTTCGATTTTTGGCACTTGCTGGCTGGTGGCACGCTCCGGCAACGGCAGATGGGCGAATTTGCCTTGTTGCACGTTATACAAAGATTCAAGGCTTGGTGTGGCAGAACCGAGCACAATAGGGCACTGCGCCAGTGCAGCACGCTTAACGGCCAGGTCGCGGGCGTGATAACGAAACCCATCCTGTTGTTTTAACGAGGCATCGTGTTCCTCGTCGATGATGAGCAGTCCCAGTCTGGCAAAAGGCAGAAACAAGGCTGAGCGGGTGCCGATAGTGATAGCTGCATCACCGCTGGCGCTGCGTTGCCAGGCCAACAAGCGTTCCTGATCGGTCATGTTGGAATGCCAGATTTGCAGCGGCACGGCAAACCTTTTGCCAAACCGCGCCAGCGTTTGTGGTGTCAGGCCAATTTCAGGTACCAGCACCAACACTTGCTGACCGCGTTGCAGCACTGGGCTGATGGCCTGCAGATACACTTCGGTTTTCCCTGAGCCGGTGACGCCTTCGAGCAAAAAGCGGTTGAAACTACCAGCTGCCTGATTGATGGCGCTGACGGCAAGTGCCTGTGCCGGATTAAGTTGCAGCGCTTGCTGCCGCTCTGGTTGCGGCATAAATGCTGAAAATGGCACTGTGTGCCAGGCAACCAGGCCCTTGTCGAGCATGGCTTTGATGGTGGTGCTTTCGCCGCTTAATTCATCGTCGCGAACTGCGCCTTGTTGCAGCCGTTGCCACAACGCCAGCTGGCGTGGCGCCCTGGCCAGCTGTGCTGATTCGATGCTCCGGCCTGCGTCAGTCAGCCGTAAAACCCGGCCATGGCCTTCCAGTGCTGCCTTACCTTCGCGCAGCAAAGCGGGCAGGGCACTGACCAACACTTCGCCGAGCGGATGATGATAATAATCTGCGGCAAAACTGAGCAGCTGGCGGATAGCTTCATTAAATAACGGCTGTTGATCCAGCACCGCTTTGACCGGTTTCAGTTTCTCGGTAAAGGCGTCAGGTGGGTTTAGCTGCCAGACAATACCAACCAGTTCGCGTTTGCCAAATGGCACCAGCACCCGGACACCAACCTGAACCTGCATGCCATCGGGCAACAGATAGTCGAAATGTTGGTATAATGGCACGGGCAAAGCGACGCGAATTTGGCTCAAAGGGCTGATGGTCCTGATACTGAATGCGGCAAAGTGTAGCCAGTCTGACTTTGCCCTCACAATGCTTTTTTCGTTGTCAGCTGTTGTTGCGATGAAAACGCTGCTTTTTTCTGCGGAAATCGAATTAAAAGTTGAACCGCCATGGCAGATCTATTAAGCTACGCGCCCTAATTTAACTGAAATGCGTATGGTGTCTGACAGAAAGCTGATCAGATAGCGATACGGCCCTAAAGAGGTAAGCCATGAAACCAGGTATCCACCCGGAATACAAAGAAATCACTGCAACCTGTACTTGCGGTAACTCATTCAAAACCCGTTCAGCTCTGTGCAAAGACATCCACTTGGACGTTTGCTCAGCTTGCCACCCGTTCTACACAGGTAAGCAAAAAGTTCTGGACGTTGGTGGTCGCGTTGACCGCTTCAAAAAACGTTTCGCAGTACTGGGTGCAAAATAAGCCCTACCGCGTTAGCGAAAAAAAGCACCTTCGGGTGCTTTTTTTGTACCTGCAGTTTTTTGCATAACCTGTTTGTTGGTTATTTATCCACTTCCTATATCCACATTAGTTAAATCGAATTAAATCAATGTGTTAGGTCAGTGTTTTGCGCTAAGTCTGCATGTAAATGCAATCAGCCTGCACAAGTATCTGCCTGTTCATGACAGCATTTTGCATCTTTAAGCAAACCTGTGTAACTGGTCTTACCTCTATGGATTTTGTCACTTGGCACCTGCGATAAAACTTGTTATAACAACGCAGATGGCCAAAAAGTGCACAGACATTTTCCGCCGCTCCTCCACGTAAAAAAGGCAACTATTGTGTTCAACTGGTGACTCTGGACAGAGGTACAACCAGCATGAAGTCAATAGGCATGCCGCGTCAGGCTCTTTACAATGGGCCGCCTTTTGCGCCTACCCTCGCAAAAGTATTGGCAAATAACATAAAGCCCACAGGGCTAAGCCTCAGGACTCTTACCATGTCAGACTTCAGGAAAGCAGCGCTCGATTATCATGCCAAACCGACTCCCGGCAAAATCGGCATTGAAATCACCAAACCAGCCGAAACGGTCAAAGACCTGGCGCTGGCCTACAGCCCGGGTGTCGCCGAGCCGGTGCGTGAAATCGCCGAAGACATTGATAATGTTTATAAATACACCGGCAAAGGTAATTTAGTGGCGGTGATCACCAACGGCACGGCCATCCTGGGCCTCGGCAATTTAGGGCCTATGGCATCCAAACCGGTGATGGAAGGCAAAGCTTTGTTATTCAAGCGTTTTGCCAATCTGGATTCGATTGATATCGAAGTGACACACCGCACCACCGAAGACTTTATCAATACTGTCGCCAATATCGCCGACACTTTTGGCGGTATTAACCTCGAAGATATCAAATCACCGGAATGCTTTGAGATTGAAAAAGAGCTGATTAAACGCTGCAATATTCCGGTCTTCCATGACGACCAACACGGCACCGCCATCGTCACAGCCGCTGGCCTGCTCAACGCGCTGGAAATTCAGGGCAAAGATATCCGCAAAGTCACTATCGTGTGTATGGGCGCCGGTGCTGCCGCTATTGCCTGTATGGAATTGCTGATTAAATGCGGCGCCAAACGCGAATATATCTACATGCTGGACACCAAAGGCGTGATCCACACCCGGCGTGAAGATTTAAACAAATACAAAACGCTGTTCGCCAATAACACGGATAAACGCACGCTGGAAGATGCATTAGATGGCGCTGATGTGTTTATTGGTGTGTCTGGCCCGGACGCATTACCACCACAAGCGCTGAAGCTGATGGCAGACAAGCCGGTGATTTTTGCCTGCTCCAACCCGGACCCGGAAATTAAACCAGAGCTGGCGCATGCTGAGCGTAAAGACATTATCATGGCGACCGGCCGCTCGGATTACCCGAACCAGGTCAATAACGTCCTGTGTTTCCCGTTTATCTTCCGCGGCGCTTTGGATGTACGTGCCAGCGTCATTAACGACGAGATGAAGATTGCTGCCGTGCATGCAATCCGCGCTATTGCCAAAGAGCCGGTACCGGCCGAAGTTTTGCAGGCTGCGCAGGTCACGAAACTTGAATTTGGCGCTGAATACATCATTCCAAAACCGATGGACCCACGACTGTTACCACGGGT
>CBFGPY010000397.1:0-3799 GCA_965650755.1 uncultured Chromatiaceae bacterium
CGTAATAACGGCCAAAGGAAAAACTGTGGCGGCTTTTTAACCAGCCAAAATCTGCACTGCCGCGCTGACTGGATTTTCTCATTTCAATCATAAGGTACTCCTGAAAACCTGTTTAACGGAGGGGACGGCAACGCAGGGGTTGCCGTCCTGTTTGTCAGCGGGTTACGCCAGCTTTTTTGCCAGCCAGTTGTCGATGGCGTAACGACCGGCACCGCTAAAGGTCAGCGCTACGCTGATAGCCAGCAGCGACAGGGCAAATTCATAACCGTTGTTGCTCATAAACAGGCCGTTGGCAAAGTGCACGCTGAAAATGGCTACCAGCATGGTGATGGCCAGCACAAAAGCCGCCGGGCGGGTCAGCAGACCCAGGATTAACGCCAGGCCACCGAAGAATTCAGCACCACCAGCCATTAATGTCAGCGGAATGCCTGGGGTTAAACCGATGCTTTCCATCCAGCCGGCAGTGCCTTGCAGGCCATAGCCGCCAAACCAGCCAAACAGTTTTTGTGCGCCGTGTGCGGCGAAAATGATACCGGCCGGGACCCGCAGTGCCAGACTGCCAATGCTGTTGCTGGAATCTTGAGTGTTTTGTACGAAAGTTTTGATTAAGTTTTTCATTTGTCTTGCTCCAATATGCTGTTGAGGTTCTGCCGCATTCGCCTTTACTGCGTGCGTTCTGCTGCGTTGAGATAAATGTAGCTTGCTTGCTATTGCGAAAAAAGCGGAATAAATTGACACTAATGTTCAAAATATTTGAATTAAGGATTCCCTCCGATGGCCATGCAGCCCGTGTTGACGCTGGAGGCGCTCAGAGCGCTGGATGCTATTGATCGCAAAGGAAGTTTTGCCGCAGCGGCTGAGTCTCTTTATAAAGTACCTTCGGCGCTCAGCTATACCATTGCGCGTCTGGAGACCGACCTTGGCGTGCAATTATTTGACCGGAGCCGGCAAAAAGCGCAGCTGACGCAGGCCGGTCAGCTGCTACTGCAGCAGGGGCGGCATTTGTTGCTGGCCAGTCAGCAATTAGAAGAAGCTGTGCGGCAGCTCGATACCGGTTGGGAACGGCAGCTGGTCATCGCAGTGGATGCTGTGGTGCCGCTGCAGCCGTTATTCAGTCTGATTGACGAGTTTCATCAGCTGGGCCGGCTGACGCAAATAGTATTATCGGAACAGGTGATGGCGGGTGGCTGGGAAGCCTTACAAAGCGGCCGGGCAGATTTGGCGATAGGTTTATCCGGCGAAGGTGTCTCTGGCCAGTTTCAGCTGCAGCCGATGGCACAACTGGAATTTGTTTTTGCGGTCGCGCCACATCACGAACTGGCCCAGCTGGACCGGGTCGTCACTCAACAGGACTTACAACAGCAAACGGCGATTGTGGTCAGTGATTCGGCGTTGGATCTGCCGGCCCGGGATTCTGGTTTATATGACAGCCGGCGTCGCGTAGTCGTCAGCAGCATGTACGCCAAAATCGCCGCGCAGCAGGCCGGGCTTGGCGTAGGTTTTTTGCCAAAGCATCTGGTCAGCGATGAGATCAGGGCCGGCCGGCTGATTGCCAAAGCCTGTGAAGTGCCACGGGCCGGCACTATGATGTATCTGGGCTGGCGCCGTCAGAGTCAGCCGGGGCAAGCATTGTTATGGTTCAGCCGGCAACTGAGCCAATATGACTGGGCTGCCGTATTCCAGAATCCGCATACCCAAGCCGGTGACTGATACAGGAACAAATACATGCAATTAGGTGAACATCGCGGTGTGATCTTTGATTTAGACGGCACGCTGGTCGATTCCAGGCTGGATTTCAACCTGCTGTGCCAACGACTGGGCTGGCCAGCCGGTACGCCTATTCTGGAACATCTGGCCACAGTCAAAGACCTACAAGAGTATCAGCGTGCCCTGAGTATCATTGAGCAGTTTGAACTCGAAGGCGCAGCAGCGGCAGAATGGATGCCGGGTGCTGCTGAACTGCTGGTGTTGCTGCAACAGCAACAAATCCCAACGGCGATTTTGACGCGCAATATGCGTAGCGCCACCTGGCACTGCCTGAAGCGTCTCGGCATTGTGGTGGATATAGTGCTGACGCGGGAAGATGCGCCAGCCAAACCGGACCCAGCGGGCTTGTTGCAGATAGCGCAGGCCTGGCAGCTGCCGCCGGCTGAGTTAGTGTTTATCGGCGACTTTCATTTTGACCTGGCCACTGCAAGAGCCGCCGGCATGCCGGGCTGTTTATACCTGAACAGCGAGAATCAACATTACCGGGCGCAGGCTGATTTTGTACTGCCACATTTTGCCGACCTGACACGGTATTATCAGCAGCGCTTACATCTGGTTAGACGACAGTTTGCATTTTGATTACAAGCTGGCCCGCCATTCTGTTGAATTGACTGAGAACATCAGCCAGATCAAAGACATTTTGCTGATAGATTGCTAGACTGCAGAGGGTTTACGAAATCATTTTCAGCAGTTCTTATTATCCGGCTTCGCGGAATTTATAGCCGAATCAAAGGTGTGGTGTGTCAGTTGCTAAAATAAGTCCGTCTCAGGTCAAAATTGGTTATTTCATTCAGTTGCCGGTGAACTGGATGAAACACCCGTTTCTGACCAACAAATTTAAAATCGAAAATCATGAACAAATCGCCATTATCCAGACGCTGGATTTGGAGTTTGTTTATTTTTTCCCGGACAAAAGCAGTGTGGAAATTACTGAAGACGCCGCCCCGGCGGAAGAACTGGCCCAACATGCCAGTGAGTTACGCTATAAGCTGGAACGGGAAAAAAACGAGCGGATAGAGCAGGCTAAAGAGCAGCGTCGTCAGCTGCAACGCACCGAAAAAGCTTTTGAACAGTCGATGGTGCAGGTACGTAACGTGATGTCAAAAATCGGCAGCCGCCCGTTGCAGGCGGTTGATGAAGCGACCGGTTTGGTGCACCAAATCGCTGACACTATTATCAATGCCGATTCATTGGTACTGCATCTGATTTCCCAGGCTGGTAAAGAGCAGGAAAGTATTTATTTTCATGTGCTGAACGTATCAGTGTTATCGATGATGCTGGCGAAAAATCTCGGGATGAGTGCAGAGCAGGTCAAGCTGACGGGGCTTGGGGCTTTGTTTCACGACATTGGTAAACTGAAGATCCCGACACAAATCCTGCGTAAAACCGAACCTTTAACGGCACCTGAAGCCAACTTACTGAAAATGCATACCCGTTATGGTATTGAATTGCTGAAACTGACGGAATCTTTCCCAAAGGCAGCCTGGCCTGTGGTTGAACAACATCATGAATATCTTGATGGCAGTGGTTATCCGCTGGGCTTAAAAGACGCTGAAATTGATGCCATGGCCAAAGTTGTGGCTGTGGTCAATGAATTTGACAATCTGTGCCACCCGGTGGATGTCAGCAAAGCGCGCTCTCCGCATCATGCGATGTCATTTTTGTTTAAATCAATGAAAGGCAAACTCGGTGCCAATGAGATGGGCCAGCTGATTAAAATGATGGGGGTGTATCCGCCCGGCACTATAGTCCAGCTCAGCGATGACCGGGTTGGTCTGGTGATGTCAGTGAACTCAGATCAATTGTTGTATCCCAATGTCCTGATCTATGACCCGCAAATTCCGCGCCTCGAAGCGCCGGTGATTTCCCTGCAGGAAGGCAAACTCAGTATTGCCAAAGTGCTGAAGCCTACAGCACTACCGCAGGCGGTGTATGAATATCTGAATCCACGGGCGCAGGTCAGTTATTTTATTCAGGGCAATGAACGGAAATAACCCAAAAGCTGACTGGCTCAATACCTCAGGCTTTATGG
>CBFGPY010000398.1:0-3792 GCA_965650755.1 uncultured Chromatiaceae bacterium
GAAACTCAAAATGACAATACAACCACTGCGGCACCTGTGATAAACAGCAATGCGCCTGCTGTAACCAGCAAAAAGCCAAACCCGTTGGCGGTCATGGATTTACAGCTCGCCCGATTAGCCGATTTGGTTTATCTGGATGGGCCACAGCTGGATTTGGAATTACAGACATTTTTACTCACCGGGCAATTACGTTCCGTCGGCGATGATACGCAGTATCTGTATGCCCGCGGTGCGGATTATGATGTGCTGATTTGCCGCGGTACTGAAGGCAAACTGGCTGATATCCGCACCGATGCACAGTGCCCGCTGATTAATTGGCCTTTGGGTAGTCACAGCAAAGCGCATCAGGGCTTCTGCACTCAGGCCGACGCTATTCTTGCGGATCTGCAACAACAACAGCCGCAGGCAGGACTAGAGCGGCCGCTGTGGATCACCGGCCATAGTTTAGGCGGAGCTCTGGCCATTTTACTGGCATTTAAACTCAGTCTAAAACCCGGTAATAAACTCGCCGGTGTGGTGACTTTTGGCCAGCCTAAAGTTGGTGATGCGCAGTTAACACAAGCGATCACCCAGCAATTACTACCGTTCTACCGCCGCTACGTCAATCAACGCGATATAGTTCCCAAACTGCCGCCTCTGCCTGACTACCGGCATAGTGGCCAGTTGTATTATTTTGATGATTTGGACCAGCTGCAACTGAACCCACCACGCTGGCTGATGCTGTTGGATCAGGTTTTATGTGATGCAGACCAAGCCGAAGCTGCGCTGCGACAGCATCTGGATGATCACAAAATGAAAAACTATGTCAGTTTGCTGGCAAAACAAAGTCTGCGCTGAGGGGCTAAGCCGATTTGGTCAGCGCTTGTCCGAGACGCTGAAAATACTGCAGCCAGTGCACTGCCAGCTGGCTGCTTTCGGTGGCGTCCGGATAGACTGCAGCACGTTTTTGTTGTTCGTCGTGCAGGACCCCTGCCGGGCCTTTGCGGTTTTGCCAGACAGTACCACTGACCAAAAAACTGTTTTGCAGACTCTGACGCTGCAACATGTTTTCGAAAGCACGGGCACACAGCTCTTCCGGCAAGGCGTAGTACAAAGTGCCGCGGCTGCTGTCGGCAGCAGCGCTACGCTGAAAATAAGCTGATGGCTGTGCGCCGCAGGGCGCCAGCAGACAATTCGCAAAACCTGCAGCCAACAATTGATTCAGCGGATGTGGCTGCACTTGCGCACCATGCAACCAGCTGCGGCTGGCAAAATCAGTGGGGTCGGCGCCTATACAAAACCGGCTGGCTATATAGTGATCAAAAGCATGAAACCACTCGTGCGCTAAAGAACCACCGCCGGCGTTTTTCGCCAGCGCCAGCAACCGCCCTTGTGGCTGGTAAAAAGCACAGGTGCCCGGCTCACCGCCAATACCAAAACTGAGCGCCAGCGAGCCATTCAGTGAAATCACCCGGGCTGGTACCTGCAACAACAACTGCAAATCCGACAGTGCATCAAAAAACAAATTTGCTGCCAGCTGAGTTTCTGTTGCACTGACCCAGCGGCCGATTTTTATCCGGCGAAAATCAAAGATTTTGACAATATCACCAAAGCTGACGTCCGCGCCGGCGCGATGCTCGGGGCCATTGCGAAAATAGGGCCGCTGAATGCGCGGCACCGGCGCATGAGACTGCATGGAAATTAAGGCAACTTCAGGTGTCGGCCGCCGTCCAGCGCCAATACACGCCCGGTGATGTAACGGCTTTGCAGCAGATACACAATACTTTGCAGCACTTCTGCCGGCCCCGGCTCAATTTCCATCAGTGATTTCTTCAGTGTGAAAGCGCGGTATTCGGCGCTGTCGCCTTCATTAAACATCAGCAGTGCCGGTGCTATCGCGTTGACTTTGACCTTTGGTGCTAACTGGCGCGCCAATGACAACACCAGATTCTCCAGCGCCGCTTTCGAGGCCGCATAAGCCATATGGTTGCAGCTACCGGTATTCACGGCAAAATCACTGATTGCGATAATGTCAGCTGGTTGTTCCTGCACAGTGCTGAATAAAGGCGCTAAGGCGCGACTGAGCAGATAAGGTAATTTGGTATGAATGCGAAACATGTCGTCAAACACGGCCGCGTCAGCGCGGAGCTGTTCCTGCAAAGTCGTACCTGTGACCGATTCACCGGCCCAACTGGACGCATTGTGGATCAGCGCCCGCAGCGGCAACTGATGTTGTTCACATAAAGTGCCGACCGCCCGCGCCAGCTCACTGACTTGCAGAACCAGATCGCTCTGCGGCTGGATATCCAGTGGCAAACAAATCACTCCGGCCTGGCGCAACTGCTCCACCCCGGCTTTTGGCTGACGGTACGTCGCGATCACCTGATAGCCAGCCTGTTGCAGCCCCAAAGCACAATGTAATCCGACCCGCTGCGCTGCGCCTGTGATTAAAACCATTCCCGACATAGTTGCTCCAGTGCAGATTATTGCTCAATTATGCCAGATGTTAGCCCGCTCAGGCGAGGTAGCCGGCACACAACAGCGCGGCTAGTACGCAGTAGCGCCATAGTCCGATCAACCTGGGGCCATCAATCACAGATACTATGGCAATCAGATGTCGGCCAGACGAAAAAAAAGCGCCGGCGGCGCTTTTTTTCTGAGCAGAATTGGCGATCAGGCCGCTTTCATCCAGCCGGCACACCAGCCGCCTTTTGCCACCAGCTTGCCACTGAAAATGGCGCAACCACCGGTGTCACCTTTGGCATCTTTGGCAAAATGCATACAGTTGCCACAGGTTTGGTCGGCTGTAGTTGATTTGGCGACATATTTCATTGCCACAGCCATCGGGTCATCGGCTTTGACGGCTTCCTGCGCCACGGCATTGAGGCTGATGCCGCCCATGGTGACGCCAATTAAAGTAGCAGATGAGAGTTTTAAAAAGGAACGACGATCAAGTTGAGACATTGCTTGCTCCTGTTGCACGGTAGATATCAAATTTTTGTTGTTTGCTGTCGAAAATTGTCTGGTAGAAACTTCAGCCCGGTTCTGTTTTGCGCACAGAAGCCAAGCATCACTGCTACGGTTCATATTGCAGTATGGATGATTTTGCCAGCTCTGCCCGTCGCAAATATTGATCCGGCGCAGTTTCTGCCGAGAAAAGCGCGGGAGCTGGACTCTCCCGTGCGGTTAGCTGGCGTCAACGCCTGAAGCTGTGGTGTTGAATAAAGTGATTCAGCCTGGTTCGGTAAATTCCTGCTGATGCAACCAGGCGGCGAGTTTCGGCGCCTTTTTGGTCTGCGACCACTCTTCCAGCATTTGCCACTTCACCGCATCCAGCTGTTGCAGCATAGCCGCTGTCGCGCTGACGCAAGTCAGCTCGATGCGATGACCATTGGGGTCAAAGAAATAAATCGAGCGGATAATTTCGTGGTTAGTCGGCCCAACCACTGCTATACCACGTTGCTCCAGCTCAGATTTGGCCGCCAGCAACGCAGCTTCATCATCGACTTGCAGTGCAATATGCTGCACCCATTCTGGTGTGTGTGGGTCTTTGCCCATACGTGGCGAGTTTGGCAACTCAAAAAACGCCAGAATATTGCCTTGCCCGGCGTCTAAAAATACATGCATATAAGGATCCGGCGCTTTGGTCGACGGCACCCGGTCTTCGGCGATGGCCAACATAAAATTCATACCAAGCACGTCATGATAAAATTGCACCGTTTCGCGGGCATCATGGCAACGGTAGGCGACATGATGGATTTGCCGGATATTGATGGAACTGCTCGAAGGTATTGTCATAACAACCCCCGTTTT
>CBFGPY010000399.1:0-3781 GCA_965650755.1 uncultured Chromatiaceae bacterium
TGATCCTCGAAACCAAATTTAAACGATAAAGTCAGATATACGAAAAAGGTGGTGCACCAACAACAAAATGCCTGCAGCCACCGGTAGCCGCAAATGTCCGACCAGTTGTCTGAAATTTTACTACAGGGTCAGAACAGCGGTAGAATCCGCCCACTTTTCGCCAGATGGCCGCCATTTCCGGGAATATTATGAGTCAAGCAGATAACACCCCTTTGTACATTCACTACGCCGGCCCCGCGTTATTAGAAACTCCGCTACTGAATAAAGGCAGTGCCTTCAGCCGCGAAGAGCGCGCTGCATTTAACCTGACAGGCCTGTTGCCGCCGCGGTACGAGACCATCGAAGAGCAGGCCGCCCGTGCTTATATGCAGTATTCTTCGTTTGAAGAGCCAATCAACAAACACATCTATCTGCGGGTGGTGCAGGACAACAATGAAACTTTATTTCATCGCCTGCTGCAAAACCATCTCGAAGAAATGCTGCCGATCATTTACACACCCACGGTTGGCGACGCTTGCGAGCGCTTCTCTGATATTTACCGCAGCGCCCGTGGTTTGTTTATTTCTTACAGCGATCGCGACCAGCTCGACGATGTGCTGCGCAGCGCGACCAAGAAAAAAGTGAAGGTTATTGTGGTCACCGACGGCGAACGTGTGCTGGGTCTGGGCGACCAGGGCATTGGCGGCATGGGGATTTCGATTGGCAAACTGTCACTCTACACCGCCTGTGGCGGCATCAGCCCGGCTTATACCTTACCGGTATGCCTCGATGTCGGCACCAACAACGAAAAACTGCTGAACGACCCGTTTTACATGGGCAACCGCCATCGCCGCATCAGCGGTGACGACTACTATGAATTCGTTGACAAATTTATCAAGGCCGTCAAACGCCGCTGGCCGGAAGCCATGGTGCAGTTTGAGGATTTCGCTCAGCCGAACGCCATGCCGTTACTGAAGCGCTACCGTGACCAGATCTGTTGTTTTAATGACGACATTCAGGGCACTGCCGCTGTCACTGTCGGTACTTTATTGGCAGCTTGCCGCTCGAAAGGCGTGAAACTTTCTGATCAAAAAGTGGTGTTTGTTGGTGCAGGTTCGGCCGGCTGTGGCATTGCTGAGCAGGTGATTAGCCAGATGGTCAGCGAAGGCATTGATGATGCGACGGCGCGCGGCCAAGTCTTTATGGTGGACCGCCATGGTTTACTGACCGAAGGCATGGAAGATTTACGTGATTTCCAGCAAGCGTTAGTGCAAACCAAAGCCGCAATCAGCCACTGGTCATTCAGCGGTGATTATGCCTCGCTGCGGGATGTAATGAACTGTGCCAAACCGGACATCTTAATTGGTGTATCCGGCGTTGCCGGTCTGTTTACTGAAGCTGTGATCAAAGCGATGAAAAAACACTGCGCGCGGCCCATCATCATGCCACTCAGTAACCCGATTAAACAGATTGAAGCCCGACCGGAAAAAATCATTGAATGGACTGATGGTGAAGTCATTATCGCCACCGGCAGCCCGTTTAAACCTATTGAATATAAAGGCAAAACTTATCCGGTAGCGCAGTGTAATAACAGCTACATTTTCCCTGGCATCGGTCTTGGCGTACTGGCCTGTAAAGCGCGTCGCATCAGCGACGAGATGCTGCGGGTCGCCAGTGAAACTTTGGCTGCGGCGTCACCGCTGGCCAACACGGGCGAGGGCGGCATTCTGCCACCACTGACGCAATTGTCTGAGTTATCTAAAGAAATTGCCTTTGCTGTGGCAAAAATGGCCATGGCGCAAGGCCACGCTTTAGAAATGGATGACGAACGCCTGCTGCGCAAAATCAACAGCAATTTCTGGAAACCGGAATACCGCTTGTACAAACGCGTCAGCAGCTAAAACCAGCCCGGCGAAATCCCCTGAAGTATTTCGCCGGGAACTTTCTGCAGTTTTTCTCAGTTTAAACCAACTTTTTTCCGTGCAGCTGCGACCAACCAGCATCATCAATTCATTGAGAGCCCGAGGTCTTTATGCAGTCCACCAATCAGCGTGTTATTCCAAGCCATCATTTTCACCGTTTCACTGTTGCTGTTTTACTGTTTAGCAGCTGCAGTTTTGCTGTTACCTCACAACCTTCAACGACCCGGCAGTCGGTATTGACTGAACATAAACTGCAGGTACTGAAAGACTGTAAATTGCTGTCCGAACGCCCGCTCACTGCAGCTGAACTCAGCGCCTGGCAAGACCTGAAAAAAGCCGAGCTGAAAATGGAGCAGCTGCAAATCCCGCTCGACCAGATGAGCAAAGCGCTTGAGCCACACCAGGACAAGATGGAGCAACTGAGCGCAGAGCTTGAGCTGCAAACCAAACGCGACCGGATGCCAGATGAAACCCTGCTGGAACAAACCCGGATGACCGCCGAACGGATTGAAGACATTACAGACAGCTATCAGGGCGACATTGACGCCATCAGCAGTTATGGCGATGAGATCAGCAAAGTCGCACAAGTGTTTGAGCAGCAAATCACGGCTAAGCTGCCCGCCGGTAGTTTCGACCAGCTACGTGTACTGACGCCCGGCGAGACACCAGACAACAATTGTCAGAGTGGCATGTTCTTCAGCAAGTCGCTGCGTTTTAACAAAAACAAAAGCTGATCCAGCCTGTCTGAGTTGACCTGCAGCCGGTTTTCAATAAGCATGACCGCAGGTCAACTTAAGCAACTGAGGGCAATGGATGTTGTTTGTGGTCATGCTGGGTGGCAAACACCCGGCAGCAAAAATCGAAGTGCATGATGTGGTGTTTGCTTTTGGTGAACAGCTGAGCGATTGCTATCAGCAGCTGCGTCAGCAATGGTTCGGCGCAGCAAAGGGCCTGCATATCGATTCCTGGTGGCAGGTGCAGGGTGTGGATGGCTACCAGCTGCAGTTTAGCGATGTGGCGCCTAAAGCTGGCGAGCTCAGACTCTACTTTATCAACCTTGGCGGTTATACCACCGGCAGCTTTGGCGAAGATCATCAGTATCTGCTGGTGGTCGCGACAGATCCGGCTGAGGCAAAACAACTCGGCAAACAACGCATGCCGAAACTGTGGGATAAACCGCACACAGATAACCTGTATGACGTTGACGATTGCATCGCCATCGATGCGGTCGCAGGGCGTTATGTCAAACTGGTGCCCGGTGACTATCCACCAGCTGTGCAGGGGAATGACTACATCCTGCTGTAAAGCACTGAATTGACTCCGAATCATTGCGACTGCGACAATTTGCCACATAGGGGCCACCGGAACTTTTCCGTAAAATCAGGCACATGCATTTTTAAAAAAGGTATGTGCCGTGTCTACACTGAATCCATTTCTCTCTTCGTATAAGTTATCCCGCCTGACTTTGGCGCTTAGCCTGTTCTGTGTGCCGGCCACTGTTTTAGCGGATACTGCGGCGCATGCTACTGATGCCAAAGCGGAAAAAGACATTGAACGGGTTCAGGTCACAGGCGTGGTGCTGAACGGCCCCGGCCAGCTGGTAATGGACCCTAAAGCGCCACGTCAGCCATTGCCGGCACATGATGGTGCAGATTATCTGAAGACGATTCCGGGGTTTTCCGTCACCCGTAAAGGTGGCGCCGATGGTGACGCGGTGTTTCGCGGCATGGCGGGTTCACGCCTTGGTATTCTCGTTGATGGTGAAAATATCTTAGGCGGCTGTAATTTCCGCATGGATGCACCAACGGCTTATATCTACCCGGAATTACATGATTCCATGACCGTGATCAAAGGCCCGCAATCCGTCGCCCATGGCGCTG
>CBFGPY010000400.1:0-3770 GCA_965650755.1 uncultured Chromatiaceae bacterium
CGGGTTCATCGGCATAAATTCAATTTGCGGCTCATCTTCCAGCTTCTGCATAAAATGGCAGTGCCAGCGTAACCGGCTGAAAAAGGCCGCCAGTGCCTGTTGGTGACGGCCTTCAGGTAACTGCTTGATTTGGCGGTAAGTCTGTTGTTGCAGCTGCCTTAAGCTAAGCTGGCCATAAGCAAGATAAGGACTGAGTCTGGAGCAGCTGTGACCAGCTTTGGCGGCGATTGAGATATCGCGTTGATAACTTTGGCTCCGGCCCTGCCAGAACGATTGCAACGTCGTATCGAGCTCGCCGGCTTGCTGGTGCAATTGCGGCTGCTCTTCAGGTAACTCGCGGCGTTGTGGTGCTTGCCACAATGCCTGCGGCCAGGGGGCATCTGTTATTGTCGGCAGTGATACAGGGGCGGCGAAAGTCGGGCTTTTTAAAAACGCATCAGCCTGCAGGAACCACTGGTCGCGGTCATTCAGACAACGCTGCACGGCATGTTGGCGGTATTGCATCCAGGGCAGGCCCAGTTCTTTGCACAAGCGGGCCACCGCCTGGTCGCGCTGGTAAGTCCATAAATTACCGGTTTCCTGATGACTGACCATTTGTTGCAACGGAAACTCACGGCTCAGTTCCCGCAGGACTCGCGTCGCCGGGCCACGCCGAACCAGCAATGGCTGACCCAGTGCTTTGAGCTGTTGATACAGCAGATACACGGCGTCCTGATTAAATTGCCATTGCCGCAGCGAAGTGTCCGGCTGATGCCAGTAATCCGGTTCAATGATATAAACCGGCAGTACAGCGCCTTGCCGCGCGGCGAGCGCTAAAGGTTCGTGGTCTTCCAGCCGCAGGTCACGTTTAAACCACACCAGCGTTATCACGGTTTATTCTGCCCTGAGCTGCTGCAGGTACTGCTGCCACTGCCACGCCTGTGGTGCCGGCCAGTCTGATTGCGTGTATGGCTGATGGCGGTGCTGACCGCAATGCGGCGGCCCTAGCAACAGTGCGGTGAATTTGGCTGCCGGGTCGTATTCCACCGCTTGTTTTAATGCATTAAAGCTGCGCGGTGCCGAATATAAAGCGCCGGCAATATAAGCCCAATTCCCCCAGTTACTGGCAACGTCATAATCCAGTAGCTGGTGCTCAAACCAGGCGGCTCCAAGACGCCAGTCGCAGCCGAGCTGGAACATCAGATAGCTGGCGACATTCTGTCGGCCCCGGTTGGACATCCAGCCGGTCTGGGCCAGTAACTGCATATTGGCATCGATAAAAGGCAAACCAGTGCGCCCCTGTTGCCAGCGCTGTAACGCTTCGCCGGCAGCACCCGCTGTGCCGGGCACCTGGTGCAAACCTAAGCCATCATGGCGAAAAAAGACCAGCGGATGTTTACGTTGCAGGTGACGAAAATACTCGCGCCATAACAATTCAAAGCGCAGCCAGTAGCTGGATTCATTTTGGCCATATTGCAGCTCATGCTGTTGGATCAACTGCCAGGCGCGTCGCACCGACAAAGTGCCACGACTGAGCGGCACAGATAAAAAGCTCGCAAAATCAGCACCAATCAGTGCGTTGCGGCTGAGTTTATAATGCGACAAATGCTGCTGCAGATACTGGTTAAAACGCGCAAGCACAGCAGATTCATTGTGTTGCTGCCAGTGCAGGAATCCGTCCGGCAGCTGCTGTGCCAGAGTCGCCGGCCCCGGGAGTGCTGGTGTCGGGGGCGCTGGTGCCGGGTCTGGCAAATCTGAAAGTTCTATTGCGCCGGCAACCGACAAAACCTTTTGTAGCGCCAGTGTCGAAGGTTGGGATTGTTGTGGTGGCAGAACCTGTAATTCAGGCTCGCGCTGCTGGCGAAATGCAGTGAAGCTGCGGGGCAGTGTGCTGAGATCCGGTCGCAGCTGCTCGGCCAGTAATGAATTGACATCGAGCCACTGCCAGTTCTGCCCGCAAGCCCAGCGATATTCTTCGGGGGCGGTTGGTTCAGCCGCGACGACTCGCTCCAGCTGATATTGTTGCAACAGCTGCGGTATCAGCTGCGCCGGGTCGCCGGTTCGCAGCAGTAACGGAATGCCTAGTTCCGCCAGTTGCTGCTGAAAATTCCGCAATAAACCAAGCTGCAGCTGAAGCCGTCGCTGGCTGGCCCGGCCGGGACTGAACTGGCGCCGGGGCAGAATACAGACTGCCAATGCTGCGTCACTATCGGCCGGCAGGGCTAGTAACGGATTATCGTCCAGCCGCAACACATCGTTGCAAAACAGCAGGTAACGGCTCATAGCTGCTCCAGATGGATCAATAAGTCCGCGGCTTTAGCCCTCAGTAGCTGCTGGTCGCTGGCCGATTTACGCCGCCACTGCTGATAGGTCAGCTGCATCCGGGCGTTATTGCCGAGTTTGTCTTCATACCGGGCGATAAAATCCCAGTACAGCGCATTAAAAGGACAGGCGCGTTCGCCGGTGCTTTGTTTGACGTCGTAATGGCAGTGCTGGCAATAATTGCTCATCTTGGCGATGTAATTGCCGCTGGCCGCATAAGGTTTGGATGCCAGTAAACCGCCGTCGGCAAACAAGGCCATGCCGAGTGTGTTGGGTAATTCGACCCATTCATAAGCATCGGCATAGACGGCCAGATACCAGTCCGTCATCTCGTCGACTGACAAGCCGGCCAGCAGCGCAAAGTTGCCGGTCAGCATCAGCCGCTGGATATGGTGGGAGTATGCGTGCTTAATGGTGTGGCCGATAGCCTGCGCCAGACAATTCATCCGGGTCTCTCCTGTCCAGTACCAGGAGGGGAGTGGCCGGCTGGCGGCAAAAAAGTTTTCGGAGCGGTACTGCGGCATCTTCAGCCAGTACAGACCCCGGACATACTCACGCCAACCAATGATTTGCCGGATAAACCCCTCGGCGGCATTGAGCGGGACCAGACCGGCTTTCCAGGCCTGTTCGACCTGCAGGCATACCCAGCGCGCATCCAGCAGGCCGCAGTTGAGGTACATCGAAACCAGGCTATGGAACAAAAATGGCTCGTCCTGGCGCATGGCATCCTGATATTTGCCAAACAGCGGCAGCCGGTGCTGCAAAAAATGTAAAAATGCGGCCCGCGCGTCCTTGCCGGTTACCGCGAAAACAAACTGCGCTGCTTTGCCCATATTTTTGCAAAATTGGCGCTGCACCAGCGCTATCACATCAAGTGTGATCTCATCAGGCTTAAATTCGGGTGCCACTGGAATTTGCACCTCAGCCGGACAGGCCTGCCGGTTGTCTGCGTCAAAATTCCATTGCCCGCCGGCCGGAGTTTGGCCATCCATCAGCAGGCCGGTATAACGACGCATTTCACGGTAAAAATACTCCATCCGGTAACTTTGCCGGCCATCTGCCCAGCGCCTGAACATCGCATGGCTGCAGATAAACCGGTCGTCTTCAATAACATCAACCGGCAGGCCCAAAGTGTGCGGCCAGCTTTGCAGTTCTTGCATCAGGCGGTATTCGGCCAGTTCGGTCAGTCGCACACGCTGCAACTGGGGTTGCTGGCTTAGCACCTGCTGCACTGCGGCCAGCAGCGACGGGACCCGCTGGTCGTAATCGACATAATGCACCTGATGTCCCTGTGCCCGCAGCGCTTGAGCAAAGTGGCGCATGGCACTGAATAACAGCACAATTTTTAGTTGATGATGCGGCGCGTAATGCGCTTCTGCCGCCACTTCGGCTAACAGGATCTGGTCACCGGCTTTAATATCGCGCAGCGAACTCAGCGCCGGCCTGCAGATGCTGGTGCTGTCGCTGGT
>CBFGPY010000401.1:0-3768 GCA_965650755.1 uncultured Chromatiaceae bacterium
ACCAGAAAATTCATTTATTTGACGCCGATGTCAGCGACAATACCGCCAGTTATCGCGAATCGGCGACGACTAAACCGGGCGAAAAAGTCACAGTAGCGGATTTAGGTGCAGTCAAAGCCGGCCTCGCCATTTGTTACGATGTACGTTTTCCGGGCCTGTTTGCTCTTTTGCGCCAGCAAGGCATGAATCTGTTATGTCTGCCGTCAGCCTTTACCACAGTGACGGGCGCCGCACACTGGCATACACTGCTGCGGGCGCGCGCGATTGAAACCCAGAGTTTTGTGCTGGCGCCGGCACAAACCGGCACGCATGCCAATGGTCGCCAGACTTATGGCCATAGCCTGATCATCGACCCCTGGGGCCAGGTGCTGGCGGATGCCGGTACTGAACCCGGGATGATTTCAGTGCGTATCGATCTGCAGGAAGTGGCCAAAGTCCGCCACAAGATGCCGCTGGCGATGCATAATCAATTTATCTGTACCCAAATGACTAGTGAGAAGCTATGACCAATATCGCGATGCTCAATGCCGTGGAACAAAATCTGATCGCAGCCAGCGATCTGACCGATCAGGACGTGGCACAGAGCCTGGGTTTCCTGTTCGCGCACCAGCTGGACTACGCCGATTTGTATTTTCAGTCAAGCGTGCATGAATCCTGGGTGCTGGAAGACGGTCTGGTTAAAGACGGCTCTTTTAATATCGAACGCGGTGTTGGTGTGCGCGCCGTCACCGGCGAAAAAGCCGGTTTTGCCTACGCCGATACTATTTCCAAACAAGCGCTGCAAACGGCAGCTACTGCTGCGCGTGGTATTGCGGCGCATGGCCAGCAAGGTCAGGTTAAAGCGTTCAGCAAATCGGCCAACAGTGCGATTTATTTGCCGTGTGAGCCACTGCAAAGCCTGAGCAACACCGACAAAGTTGCACTGCTGCATCAGATTGAAGCTTTTATCCGTACGCTCGACAGCCGCGCCGAGCAGGTGATGGTGAGCCTGTCCGGTGTGTATGAAGAAATGCTGGTGGCGGCCAGCGACGGCACTTATGCCGCCGATATCCGCCCGCTGGTACGGCTGAACTGTTCAGTGCTGCTGCAGCACAATGGCCGGCGTGAACGTGGCAGCGCCGGTGGTGGCGCCCGCACCAGTTACGCTTATTTCAGTGAAGATTTAGACGGCGAACCGCGCTGGATGAGTTATGCCCGTGAAGCGGTACGTCAGGCTCAGGTCAATCTGACGGCCATTGACGCGCCGGCCGGTATGATGCCCGTAGTGCTTGGTGCCGGCTGGCCCGGCGTATTGTTACACGAAGCGGTCGGCCATGGCCTCGAGGGCGACTTTAACCGCAAAGGCGCTTCGACTTTCTCTGGCCGCATCGGCGAACAAGTCGCTTCCAAACACTGCACTATCGTTGACGACGGTACTTTATCCGGCCGGCGTGGTTCGCTGAATATCGATGATGAAGGCACACCGGGCCAATATAACGTGATGATCGAAAACGGTATTTTAAAAGGTTACATCCAGGATAAACACAATGCGATGCTGATGAATGTGCCGGCCACCGGCAACGGCCGCCGCGAATCATTCGCCCATCTGCCAATGCCACGGATGACCAACACTTATATGCTGGCCGGTGAATATGCGCCGGAAGAAATTATCGCTTCGGTGAAAAAAGGCATTTATGCGCCGAATTTCGGTGGTGGTCAGGTTGACATCACCTCAGGCAAGTTTGTGTTCTCCGCCAGTGAAGCTTATCTGATTGAAGACGGCAAAATCACCGCGCCAATTAAAGGGGCCACGTTAATTGGCAACGGCCCGGAAGCGATGCAGAAAGTGTCGATGGTTGGTCACGACCTGAAGCTGGACGCCGGAGTTGGTGTTTGCGGCAAACAGGGCCAGAGTGTGCCGGTTGGCGTCGGCCAGCCCACGCTGAAACTGGACAGCATGACCGTCGGCGGTACGGCCTGACCTTTGACGGCACGGCCTGATTAACCGATTGCAGGCCTGACGTTTTGACTACAAAGCGGGCACTGCTTTGCCAGCGTGCCCGCTTTCCCGCATAATACGGCAGCTCTTTGATCAGATGATCTGCAGCCGGTCACAGAAACCGGCATGACCCGATACATACTCGCAGGGATCCACGGACCTATGTTAGAACAGATGTTGAACAAACGCCGTTTAGCTGCATTACCGGCCACGGCGTTTGAAGCAGCCGCAGTCGAAGTGTTATGTCACGCGACTGAATACAAAGATAAAGTGCTGGCACTGATTGCCTCTGCACGCCGCCGTATTGTGCTGACCGCGTTATATCTGCAGGCCGACGAGGCCGGTGAAGCCGTGTTACATGCCTTGTATCAGGCCAAACAACAAAATCCCCAGCTGGATATCCGCGTGTATGTCGATTTTCACCGTGCACGCCGCGGCCTGATTGGCCAGAGCGGGATGAAAACCAACGCCGATTTTTACCGCGAAATTGCCGCGCAGTATCAGGTGCAAATTCAAATTCTCGGCGTGCCGGTCAAACGGCGTGAACTCTTTGGCGTGCTGCACTTAAAAGGTTTTGTGTTTGACGACACACTGCTGTATTCCGGTGCATCGCTGAATAACGTCTACATGGGCGTGCCGGTGCGTTATCGCGCGGACCGTTATCTGCTCATTCACAATCAGCCGCTGGCCGACGCTTTTGTTGCCGGGCACCAGCAAATCCTCGACCAGGAGCAAGTGGTGCAAAGTCTGTTATCAGACGACCCGCAACTGGCACAACATTACAAACCGCATCACCGCAGCTGGCTGAAACACGCCCGCGCCAATCGTTATCCACAAAGCGGTAAATCGTCGGCCCCACTGCGTGCCAGTTTATTGATGGGCATGGGTCGGCTGAAAAACCAGCTGAATCAGACCTTGCTGGCGATTCTGGCGCTGGCGGAAAAAGAAGTGCTGATTTATACGCCGTATTTTAATCCGCCGCCGGTGCTGGCGCGGGCACTGCGTAAATGCCTTAAACGTGGCGTTAAAGTGACCATTGTGGTCGGTGACAAAACTGCCAACGACTTTTATATTCCGCCGACACAAAAGTTTAGCCGGATTGGTGGTCTGCCTTATTTGTATGAAACCATTCTGCGTAAATTTGTGAAGCGTAATCAAAGCTTTATCGACCATGGGCTGCTGGATATCCGGCTGTGGAAACATGAAGACAACAGCTATCACTTAAAAGGCGTCAGCGTCGATGGCCGCCGTCATCTGTTCACCGGTCACAACCTGAATCCACGTGCTTTTGCGCTCGATTATGAAAACGGCATTCTGGTGGAAGATGAACTGGGGCAATTGCAGGCTCAGCTGTCGCATGAGCAGCAGCAAATTTTCCTCAACACCCAGCGGATCAGTCACTTCAGTCAGATTGAAATGATGCGCGATTACCCGGAGCCGGTGCAAAAGCTACTGGCGAAAATCAAAGGGGTTGGCGTGGATATGGTGCTGAAACGCCTGATCTAGTCTGCTCTTCGCGTGGATAAGGAGTTCGGCGATGCGACATCTCAAGGTTATTTTCTGCTGTAGCCTGATCACAGGGATTTCCCTGTTATTCAGCTGCCCCGCGCAGGCGACAACGCCGGTATTGCAGCTGGACAAAGCAGCGCTGGATAAAGCCATGCAACCGGCCGGGCCACGGTCGCAACTGCCGTTCAGCGGTATTGTGCTGGTGGCACAGCAGGGCAGGCTCGGTCATGGCCGGGCGCAGTTCCAGTTCGCCTGCCGCGGCGGCGACCTCGCGATGGGCT
>CBFGPY010000402.1:0-3758 GCA_965650755.1 uncultured Chromatiaceae bacterium
GAGCTGGGCAAAACCGCCGCCTCCCGGCTGATTCAGCTGCTGCCGGGCGCGGTCAACGATAGTGTCGGGCAGATAATCAATTGGCTTCTCGCGCACCTGGATCCACCGCTCAGTTTGCGGGGCCAACATATCGTGCACCACCAGCGTACTAACCAGTAACAACAGCGACAGTACAGCGATCAGCACCTGGCGCAGTGCCTGCGCCGGGCTACGCGCCAGCCAGAAGCTGACTGAGGCAGCGGTGATGCCAGCCATGCCTTGCGAAATGGCGCGCTGCAGCCGGCCCTCGCCCGGCAACGCCTGTGTGCTTAGCTGCAACGCCGGCAACAAGGTACTGACCAGCGCACGCTGATAAGCCAAACCCAGTGCCGACAACAAACCGACTTCCAGCACTCCACGAATGCCAATCTGACTGAGGCTGAGGAAATTCAGCGCAGCGATGCCGAGCACCAGGTTAAAACGCGGTAATTGCGGTTGCAGCGCCTGCCAGCACAGCCCGGCATCCGCGATACCACCGCGCGCTGACGCCTGACGCCAGGCGCTGTTAAAAGCTTCCAGTGCCCGGGTATTTAACGAAATACCCGAGACAATCAGGCTGCTCAGTACCAACAGGAAATACACCCGCTCCCGCACCGGTTCGGCCTGACTACCAGCCCCAATCACCAGCCCCAGCGCATCCAGCAGCGGAATACTGCCGCGTACCAGCACAAAAGACAGCAGGATCACCGCGCTGCTGCATAAGGCCTGCCGCCAGCTGCCAAGCGCCAGCCAGGCCGCCAGCGTGGCGAGACCAAGCCCCAGCGTGCAGTACCACAGCACATCAGAAATCAAGGCGTAGTGCATCAGACCCCGGCCAGCTGCCCAGCCGCTCAGACTGACGTTGGCAAACGCCGCTACCGGCTGAATGTCCGACTTCCACAACAACCATTCCAGCGGGTGAATACGGCGTTGTTCCAGATATTCCGCGACAATATCAATCAGCTGCTGCTCAGAAAAACCTTCCGGCAACTGCAACAGGATTTGGGCATATTGATAGTCCGCCGTGCCGGCCGGCGCGCCACCCAACACGCCACCCAAGGAGCCACCCAATAAAGTGCCGTGCACCAGCGGGTTCTGCTGCAGTTGAGTTTGCAGCTGTTTAAGGTCAAGCGCCGCCAAATCTGCCGGTATATAAGGTTCAGAGCTCAGGCTCTGCTCGTCAGATTGATAGCGGTTCAGATTGTGGGTCAGGCTCAGCACAGAAGCCTGGGGTAACAATGCCGCCATCGCATCGCTGATCTGGCGGATTTGACTGAGTGCAGCGTGGTTCAGCCCCTGCGGCAACGCCAGCACCAATCCGAGTGTATCGCCGGTTGAGAGCCCAGGCACTGCCGCAACTTGTTGCTGCGCCTGCACATAAGGGTTGTCGGCCTGCAAAATAGCGCCGGTGACAATACCGCCAGGGACCACGTGAAGATTTAACCAGCCGAAAACCAGCAACAACAGGCCCCAACAGCCGAGCACCAGGCGACGGCTGGTGATTGACATCAAAGGCATTATTGTTGTTCCCCAACTGCAGCCTGGGTACCGTGCCACAAGGTCCATTCACCGACAGGCTTGCCGAAACAATGCGGTTTTGGCAGACCAATACGCAATGACTGAAAGGCCTCTGCTACTAATGTCTGATTAAAGGCATTGACGTCAAACCAGTCACGGCTCAGTGCTGTTGGGTTATGCTCGCGGTAGACGGTGTGATAAAGCGCCAGCGCTTCGGCAAAACAACCAAAGACCGTCCCTTGCGCCAGCATCAGTTGTTTCGAAGTCAGATTGCCCAACACATAACTTAAGTCGGCGGACCAGGCATTGCCGGCATCCTGCCGGATCACATCCTGCTGAACAGTACGATACACCTGACGGTCAAGGTTGGCCGGTTCTGCCACGTCCACCACCACCAGTTTTTGGTTCGCTTTGCGCAGCAGCGCGATATGTTCTGCGCTCAGCCGGGCATTGTCGCTATGGGTGCACGCCACCACGATATCAACAGCGCCGGCATCGCACAGCTCATAGACAACGTCGATCCCGGTTTTCTCAGCAAATTCAGTCAAATAGCTTTCGTTGCCGCCAAAACCCAAGAGCTGCCGGCCTTGTTGCTGCAAATGCTGACAGACTGCAGACCCCAAAATGCCATAAGGCCCAATCACCAGAATTCGGGGCTGAGCCAGCCCCGTGTTGGCAATAGCGCGGTCAACGTCGGCGCACAATAGCTGCGCAGTGCCGTTGTCACCGATGGTAAAAATCAACTGCGGAAATAATTGTTTCAGCTCCAGCCCGTCGCGGCCAAACAGTCGCTTGGTGGATGCCGCCAGCAAAATGACTTTTGCGCCTTGAGCTTCAGCCCAGCGCACCGCGTCAATAAAGGCCAGTTTGGCCACTTTACGGCCTTCGCGACTGTACATTTCCGCCGCAGTAAAGTTGATGCCGCGGATTTGGCCAGCCACGCCGTTGATATACAAACGCGGGCCATTTTCCTGGCAACGTGACGTCGCGCCGGGTTTATAAAACAAGGCGCGCTCGGCTTCGTCCCGCACATTGCAGATAAAGACGACATCGAGCTTCGGCTGGCCGGTTAATGTGCGCCAATGCCGGCGGTAGTCGGCGGCCGCCATCAGACAACGCCATAGTTGAACTAATTGCATGAATACCTCATTCAGCCATCTCTGTTGAATGAGGCGCAGCTTAAAGACGAAGCCGGGTCTGAGGTATCAGGAAAATTCCTTATTCGCGGTCTGCGGGATCACAATACTGAAGCAACTGCCGCGACGCAGCGCCGAATGCACCTGCAACCGATAGCCAAGCTGGGTGCATAAAGTCTGCACTATATAAAGTCCCAGTCCCACGCCGTTGCCGCTTTGGGCATTCGCGCCCTGCACAAAGGCTTGTTGCAGACGCTGCCGTTGTTCAGGCAGCAAACCCGGGCCCTGGTCCAGCACCTGGATCTCCAGCGCCTGTGGCCGGCGCCGCACGCCAAGCAACACAGTGCCGCTGTGGCTGTAACGGATCGCATTGGCCAGCAGATTGTGCAGAATGCGGCTTAACACCACAAAAGAAGTATCCAGCATCAGCTGGCTGGGCACCACGCGCAACTGCAGGCCTTTTTCGGCCGCCAGTGGTCGAAACTCCGCCGCCAGCAACTGAAACAGAGCCCCCAGCTGTACCGCTTCACCGCGCTGATGTGTTTGTTTACATTCCAGCATAATGTCGCTGAGCAACGTCTGAGCATACTGAATGGTCCGGTCAATGTGCTCCGCCAGTGGTTGTTGTGCCTGTTGCTGTTTCAGCACGTCGATGGCAAAGCGTAAAGATGCCAGCGGCTGGGAGATATCATGACTGGCCGCGGCCAGGCGCAGTGAACTGTCGGCGGCCCTGGCCTCGGCAAAACGTCGTTCCTGTTCGGCTTGTGCCAGTTGTGCGGCTTCCGCCAGCCGGTGCAGCCGCTGCTCGACCTGCTGCTGACGAAATTGCCACATTTTGCTAATCAGTGCCGCGCTGAAAAATAAGGTTTCCAGCAAAAAGCCGATTTTCGGATAGTGAAAAAAATCGATAAAAGGAAACGGATTTAAGCCCAAAACTCCCAGCCCCATCAGCAACATGGTGCACAGCATCAGACTGACAGTCCCCAATAAATACAAGGTTGCGCCAGCCAGTTGGTCACGGTGGGCGCGCACCGCGGTTAACACCGCCAGCATGCCGTACGCAAAAGCGATTAACACCAAAGGTAA
>CBFGPY010000403.1:0-3753 GCA_965650755.1 uncultured Chromatiaceae bacterium
TCGCGCATCGGTAACGTACTGGCCACTGCCGGCAATTTTAATAATGAAATCGGCGTGCCACTGACCTTGTTACGGCTGAACGAAAGCCATAATTTTGCCGTGATGGAGCTTGGCGCGAATCATTTGGGCGAAATCGCTTATACCAGCTCGTTGGTGAAACCCGATGTGGCAATGATCACCATCGTAGCGCCGGCACACATTGAAGGTTTTGGCGACATTTTCGGTGTGGCACGCGCCAAAGGCGAGATTTACAGCGGTTTATCCGCAGGTGGTACAGCCATTCTGCCGCTGGATTCTGAATACCACAGCTATTGGTTACCTAAAGTTCAGCATCTGCATGTACAAAGTTTCAGTGCGACCCAACATGCGGATATTTACGCCGACAATATTGAACTGGATGCAGAAGGCTGCGCCGGTTTTGAGCTGCACACCCCTAAAGGCCATTGTTTTGTGCAGCTGACTATTCCGGGCAAACACAATGTGCATAACGCTTTAGCTGCCACTGCCGGCGTTTTGGCACTTGGCGCCAGCCTGACAGACGTGCAGCTTGGCCTGGCAGCGATGCAACCGGTCAAAGGCCGGATCAATGTTTATCAGCCAAAGCCGGGTTTACGCATTATCGACGACACCTATAACGCTAATGTGGAATCTGCTAAAGCTGCCATCGATTTGCTGGCTGCTTATGGTGGTCAGCGTTATCTGGTGCTGGGCGATATGGGTGAATTAGGGCCAGATGCGCGCATTTACCATGAAGAAGTGGGTATCTACGCCAAACAGGCAGGAATTAACGGCTTGTTCACTTTGGGCGTGTTATCACAGAATGCCAGCGAACAGTTCCATCAGCACGGCGCGCATTTCAGTTCGCGTGACCATCTGCTGCCTAAACTGCATGGCTTGTTACAGAGCAAAGAAGATGTCTCCATTCTGGTGAAAGGCTCGCGCAGTGCCCGGATGGAATTAGTAGTACAAGACTTGCTAGAAAGATGTCAGCAGGAGAAAAGCGCATGTTAGTCTGGTTGGCCGAGTTTCTGACTCAATATATCAATGCTTTTAACGTCTTCAGCTATCTGACGTTCCGCGCCATTCTTGGCGTGCTGACAGCTTTATTGCTGAGCCTGTATTTTGGTCCGAAACTGATTGCCGCACTGCAGCGGCTGCAAATCGGTCAGACGGTACGCAATGACGGCCCGGAAAGCCATTTTTCGAAAAAAGGCACTCCGACTATGGGCGGTTTGCTGATTTTGGGTTCTATCGCCATCAGCACTTTGCTCTGGGCTGACCTCAGCAACAAATATGTCTGGGTCGTGCTGTTTGTGCTGCTGGCTTATGGCTGGATTGGTTTTATCGACGATTACCGCAAAGTGATCCGTAAAGACCCTAAAGGCCTGATCGCCCGTTGGAAGTATTTCTGGCAGTCGGTGTTTGCCATTGCTACTGCGGTTTTCCTTTATGCCACCGCCGAGCGGCCGGCCGAAACCAGTCTGGTGGTGCCGTTTTTAAAAGACGTGTTACCTCAGCTCGGCTTGTTCTTCCTGGTGACGACTTATTTTGTCATGGTTGGTTTCTCTAATGCGGTCAATCTGACTGACGGTTTAGACGGCCTCGCTATAGTGCCGACCGTGATGGTCGCCGCAGCTTTTGCCATCATCGCTTATGTCAGCGGTAACGCTGTATTTGCCAATTATCTGCATATCCCACATTTACCGCTGACTTCCGAACTGGTGGTGGTCTGTACCAGTATCGTCGGCGCCGGCCTTGGCTTTTTATGGTTTAACACTTATCCGGCACAGGTCTTTATGGGCGACGTCGGCTCACTGGCTTTAGGTGCTTTATTGGGTGTGATTGCGGTGCTGGTGCGTCAGGAAATAGTATTGATTGTGATGGGTGGTATTTTTGTCATCGAAACCATGTCTGTCATTTTGCAAGTCGGTTCTTACAAACTGCGTGGCCAGCGGATTTTCCGCATGGCGCCTATTCATCACCACTATGAGTTAAAAGGCTGGCCTGAACCGCGCGTGATAGTCCGGTTTTGGATCTTGTCGATTATTTTTGTGTTGATTGGGCTGGCAACGCTGAAACTGCGTTGATCTGAAAGGAAATAAAGGCATGACAAAGCTGTTTCAGGGTAAAAGAGTTGCAGTGATTGGCCTCGGGGTAACCGGGCTTGCCACTGTGCGTTTTTTGCTGAAACATGGCGTAAAGCCAGTGCTGATGGACACCCGGCTGAAAGTGGCAGGCCTTGATGCCATCGCGGCAGAAAAAGTCGATGGCATTTATCTCGGCGAACTTGATGCCAACCGGCTGGCCCGGATGGATGTGCTGCTGGTCAGCCCTGGTCTGGATACCAGTCATCCGGCGCTGCGTTTTGCCACTGCCCAGGGCGCTCAGCTGATGGGCGATGTTGAGCTGTTCGCGCTTTGCAATGAAAAACCTGTGGTTGCTGTGACCGGCTCAAACGGCAAATCCACCGTCACGACGCTCACCGAGTTTATGCTCAATTGCAGCGGTATTCCGGCGCTGGCAGCCGGCAATATTGGCCTGGCAGTACTGGATGCGCTCGAACGTTCAGATGCCAAAATCTATGTACTGGAGCTGTCGAGCTTTCAGCTGGAAACGACGCACAGCCTGAAGTTACGCGCCGCGGCTAATCTGAATGTCACTGAAGACCATCTGGACCGTCACGGCACTATGGCGGCTTATGCCGCAGCCAAACAACGGATTTATCTGCATACCGATCTCGCGGTGTTTAACGCTGAGGACAGTCTGACCCGTCCGCTTGGCTGTGCCGCGCCGCAAATTGGCCTGAA
Organism: uncultured Chromatiaceae bacterium; assembly: GCA_965650755.1. Lineage (GTDB taxonomy): Bacteria > Pseudomonadota > Gammaproteobacteria > Enterobacterales > Alteromonadaceae > Pararheinheimera. The sequence continues at coordinate 2,808 of CBFGPY010000403.1, forward strand.
CCTGCAACAGCCGCAGGATGGTTATGGCCTGGTACAGCATCAGGGTGAAAGTTGGCTGTTGGTCGATGGTGAGCCTTTGCTGCCAGTCAGACAGATGTCGATGGTCGGCCGGCATAATCAGTTTAATGCGCTGGCTTCCTGTGCCCTGGCACTGGCTGCCGGCTGCAGTCGTGAAGCGCTGGTGCAGGCGCTGCAAACCTATCAACCGCTGCCACACCGCTGCACTTTAGTGGCAGATCAGCAGGGTATCCGTTGGGTCAATGATTCCAAAGCCACCAATGTCGGCGCAACGCTGGCGGCTATCGCGGGTCTGCGCGCGGACGTACCAGGCAAACTCATTTTGATCGCTGGTGGCGATGGCAAAGGCGTCGACTTCACAGAGCTCGCTACTGTGCTGAAGCAGCAGGTTGATCAGGTTATTACTTTAGGCCGCGATGGCCCGGCTATTGCGGCTCTGGTGCCCGGAACTATCGAAGTCGCGGATTTAACAGCTGCGGTGAAACAAGCTGCCGCGCTCGCTAAATCCGGCGACATGGTGTTGCTATCGCCAGCCTGCGCCAGCCTGGATATGTTTAAAAACTACGAAGAACGCGGCCGTCTCTTTGCTGAAGCTGTGTTACAGGTGCTGAAATGAAAGCGTGGCTGGCGCAGCAATCCGAACAATTGGTCGAACACTGGGTTGACTGGTGGCGTGCTGAAGATGGCGTCAGTTATGACCGCTTTTTCTTTACGCTGATGGTGTTGCTGCTTGGCATCGGTTTTATCATGGTCACCAGTGCCTCAGTGCCGGTGGCTGAACGCTTGTTTGGTGAACCACTGCATTACAGTATCCGCCATCTGGTTTATATCCTGATTGGTGTTGGTTTTGCGTACTTGGCGCTGACTGTGCCGATCGACCGCTGGTTACAGGGCAGTATGGTGCTGCTGGTGTTGGGGATTTTAGGGC
>CBFGPY010000404.1:0-3744 GCA_965650755.1 uncultured Chromatiaceae bacterium
ACCACGCGGTGGCCGAAACGAACAAAACTTAATCACCAAACATCAACACGCCCTAGCGGCCATTGCAAACTGGCGACAGCACCGCCATCCGGATGATTGCTCAGCCGGATGCTGCCGTGATGGCGTACCAGAATATCCTGGCATAACAACAGACCAACGCCTTGGCCGGTAGTTTTGGTGGTGTAAAACGGAGTAAACAGATTGTCCGGATTCTGAATGCCACAGCCGTGATCCCGCAGCTCCAGCCACTGTTGCCGGCCATCAATGCCGTACCGTAGTTGTAGCACGGCTACACTGCCGTTCTGTTGTTGCGCCTGAGCCGCGTTCAGCAGCAAATTTTGCAACAGTTGCTGAAACAGCAGCGGGTCGGCGTAGCATTGCGGCTCGCCTTGATAGTCCAGCGGCAGCTGCAGGCTCTGGCTCAGTTCATCGACTAATTGCGGCAGGGCGAACCAAACCAGATGGGCGGCTGGCAGCTGCTGTTGTTGCAGATAAGCGTCGAGAAAAGCCAACAGTCGCTGACTGCGAGCCTGGATACGGCTCAGCACCTGACGGGTCGTCGTTTGCGGCAGTTCCGGCTGACTCAGCAGTGTTTCGGTCATCGACTGCATCGGGGTCAGCGAATTACGCAGTTCATGACTCAGCACCCGCACCAGCTGCTGCTGACTCTGGCGTTGTTGCTGATACAGCGGATGGCGCAGATCCAGCGCGTAAAACAAGCCAAAATTTTGCGCTGGCAGTTGTACCTGCAAACTGAACTGTTGCCAGCCCGAGCGCAGATCCGGATGCTGCAGGAGCGGGGGCTGTCCCTGAAAGCCCAGACTCGGCAGTGTGCTGCCCGCCAATAGAGGGCGCTGCAGGCATAGTTGTGCGGCGTCATTGGCAAAACGTAATTGTTGGTTGGAACCAAACAGACACAGTGGAAACGGCAGACTGCCCAGGACGGCGGTCAACACCTGTTCCGCCGGCAGCTCCGGTTGCTGCAGCTGCGGCGTCAGTTCCCACAAACAATGCCAGTGTTTGTCGATTTGCGGGCCGGGATGTGGCTGTTGCTGGATCGCCAACAATAAATGTTGCGGCCATTGCCGGGCCCGGCGCCACAACCACCAGGACCAACCTGCCATAGGCCAGATACAGCAATAGACCATGGTCAGCCAGGCCAGTAGTGACCAGTGGCCATAAAGCTGTCCCAGCAGCGACACCCATAAGGCCCAGCCGCAGCCTAAAGCCCACCAGACAGACACCGGCCCCCTTGCAATCATCAGGATTTCTCCAGTCGTCGCGCCAGTGCAAACCGGCTGATCCCCAACAACCGCGCCGCTTCCGCCTGCTGACCTTCGGCTGCCTGCAGCGCGGCATGGATCAGTTGTTGCTGATGCCACTGCAAATCAAAAGGCGGCAGACCCGCAGGCGTGACTGCCGTGGCCGGGTTGGACTGTGGCTGCAGGGTGGACGCTGGCAGGTCGAAATCGCTGCTGTGTAATTCGGTCTGTTCAGTCAGTACCACTGCGCGTTCAAGCACATGCTGCAATTCGCGGACGTTGCCGGGCCAGGCATAATCCTGTAGTTGTTGCCAGGCAGATGAACTCAGTTGCAGCTGCGGCCTGCGGTGTTTGCGGCACAATGCCGGCAACAGTTGCCGGACCAGCGCCGGAATATCTTCTGGCCGTGCGCGCAGTGGCGGGATCTCTATCACAAGAGTATTGAGCCGGAACAATAAATCCGGCCTGAACTGATCGCTGCTCAGTTCGCTATTGGTAGCACTGATGATCCGCGCATCACTACGCTGACTTTTACTGGCCCCGACCGGTTCAAACCAGCCGGTTTCCAGCACCCGCAATAATTTCGGTTGCAGATCGGCCGGCAAACAGCCAATTTCATCGAGAAACAAAGTGCCACCATCGGCCAAGGCAAAACGTCCGGTGCGCTTGTGCTTAGCATCGGTAAAAGCGCCTTTTTCGTGGCCAAACAACTCAGCTTCGAATAGCTGTTGTGGTATTGCGGCCATATTGACGCTGACAAAGGCGCCGCTGTGGCGCGCTGACAACTGATGGATCCGCGCCGCCAGCGCCGATTTGCCAACGCCGCTTTCGCCCAGGATCAACACATTGGCGTCGCTGCCCGCGATACGGCTCAGTTGTTTTTCCAGCCGTTGCATCACCTCACTGTGCGCCACCCAGGTTTTGACATCCTGTTGTGCCAGCTGCTGCTGTTGCCATTGGCGTTGGCGCAGTCGGCGCAGTTCCAGCCGGTCAGCGATCAGTTGCAGCAAAGTACTGTTATGCCAGGGTTTTTGCAGGAAATAGTCGGCACCTTGCTGCATCGCCTGCACGGCCAGATCAATACTGGCCCAGGCAGTCATCAGGATCACACTCAGTTCCAGCTGTTTCAGTGCCGACAGCAGCTGCAGACCGTCGTGGCCGCTGGTGGTGTCGCTGCAGAAATTCATATCCAGCAGCACCAGATCAGGCTTGATGGCGGCAAATTGCAGCACCTGTGCCGGTGTGCTGGCTGTAAGCACCTGATAACCAGCTTGTTGTAATAATAATTCCAACGCCAGAATGATGTCGGCATCGTCGTCAGCTACCAGAATACGGGCAGGGCTTTGCATAAAAAACTCCGGCGGGTTTCAGCACGTGGCTGCGCGCTGTAAACCCGGCTTCTTAACTATCCAATGTCACAGATCTGGTTCGCAGGCTTAGCTACTGCGCAGGCTTTGCAGCGGATCGCGCCGCATTTGTTGCAGTGCAGGCCACAACATGGCTACAAAAACGCTGCACAGTAACAAGGATACCAGCAGCAGTAAAGCCAGCCACGGCAGTGGCGGAATACTGCTGAACCAGCGGGGGAGTTGCTTATACCGCAGCACGCTGCCAGCGCTGCCAATGGCGGCTCCAACCAGAGCACCACCGAGCTGGCGGCGGCTGAGCCACCACAGCAACTGGTGCTGGCTGGCACCGGTTGCCAGCCGGATCGCCAGTTCGTAACTTTGTTGCCGCACCAGCTGCAGACTGAGCCCACCGCAGCCCAACAGAGCCAGCACCAGGCTACTGAGGCAAAACAGCAGTTGCAGCAACAACAACAGACGCGACTGCGCGGTCCGGTCCAGCCACTCTTGTTGATTATCCTGCCATTGCAGCGCCGGACCTTGATACAAATCCTGCAACAGTGTGCGTACCTGTGATTCGGCCTGCGGCTCTGGCCAGGCGAATTTTAAGGTCAGACTGATGGTCTGGGCATCCGTCATGGCCTGGCCCAGTTGGTACAGCTGCGGCAGATTGCCTTCGCCTTTATTACTGCTGATGTCGCGGACCACGGCCACGACTGGCAGCGGTTTACCCTGCAGCGTCAGTTGCTGGCCGACGGCTTTGGCCGGATCGCTTGGGCTGATTAAACGGGCTGCGGTTTCATCCAGCACCAGCGCGGCTTTGTCGTCCGCTGCTGCCGGCAATTGTCCTGCCAGGACCGGCATCTGATACGTAGCAAAGAGTCCGGTTTCAGTCTGTTGCAATAAACTGCTGAATTTCAGATCCGGTTGCTGCACCGACTGGAAATTCCGCACCATATTGCTGGCAAATGGCACTCTGCCCTGATGCACCTGTAAGTCCGGCCATTGTTGCTTCAGGCGTTGTTTCAATTGTGCCAGCGTGGCCTGACGGATTTGGTTATATTGCAGGTAGGCCTGCCGGTCGAGCTGGATCCGGCTGTCCTTTGGCGCTTGTGGCAACTGAATACTGAGGTCAT
>CBFGPY010000405.1:0-3743 GCA_965650755.1 uncultured Chromatiaceae bacterium
TATGGCCAGCGAGTGTAAGATGGCCTTTCGGCAAGGCATTTTAATAGCGCCTGATCAGATCCGCATTCAGACCAACTACCGCACCCAATATCAAATTAATGATGACAAGCAACTGTTTATTCAGGGCGAACTGCAAACACTGTCGCCCGACGATATTCAGCTATTACAAAAGTACAGTCATAGCCTGCGCAAGTTTGTGCCTCAAGTGGTGGGTATTGCAGTTGACAGTATGGAACTCGGCTTACAGGCAATTGAAAGTATGCTGGTTGGTGTCGGCAGTAAAGCGCAGCAGGAAGAGTGGCAGGTACTGGTTCGCGAGACGACTTATCAGATCATGTCGCGTTTTGTCCGCAGCGGCGAGCATTTTTATCTGGCACCACAGAGCCTGAACGAAATGGATGCTTTTTTGCACGGTGAGCTGAAAAACAATTTAAATATCCTGGCAAAAAATACCGTGGGCGCGGTCTGGCAGGCGTTACGGGACGCGCTGCAACAAACCGACGATAACTTTGAACTGAACGACAGCCGCGATTGGCAACCTTTGGAGCAACTGGTTGATAAAATCAACCTGGGGCTTGATGCCAAAGCAGAAGAGCTGGAAGCCAAATCACTGTTATTCTGCAACCGGCTGGTTGAAATCGACCAGATTGAAACTGAATTGCAGCAAAGAGTGCCAGGTCTGGCAGCATACGATGTGGTCATCGCCAAGTAACAGCGCTTTAGACCACGCTGTAATCGTTACCCAGAGCCGCCGGCATCGCGTTATCTACTTCATCACTGATGGCGTCTAGCGTTTTCTCGGCTTCAGCCAGTTCACTCACTTCAGCGATATGGAATAAAGCTTCCCCTTCATTGACCAGCGGTAAGTTATTGCGGCCGATAATAATACCGCTGAAAGGTGCCAGCACTGCGACTTCAAAATCTGAATAAGGCGAATAGATGTGTGCCAGTACGTCACCGGCGTTAACAATTTGCCCCAAACGCTGATAATAGCGGGCGATACCGTCATGTTCGGCGCGGATCCAGCTACTTTTCTTCGAAAATAATGAACCGGTTTTTTGTTGGCGTTTTAAAGTCCTGAGCATGCCGAGGCTGTGCATCACATTGACGATACCGCGCACACCAATATTGATGGCCTGTTCGTCAAAGCGCAGTGCCTCGCCGGCTTCATATAAAATAATCGGAATGCCCAGACCGTTAGCAGTACCGCGCATAGTGCCGTCCCGGCTGGCGGCTTTGATAATGATCGGCGCATTAAAACTTTCTGCCATCTTCAGCGACACTTTGTCTTTTGACGTAGCGCGGACCTGCGGATAGTTGCTGCGGTGAATAGCGCCGGTGTGCAGGTCGATGACATGGGTACATTTTTTTAAGATCCGGTCAGTAAACTGCCAGGCCATCCGGCTGCCTAACGAGCCTTTTTCACTGCCTGGGAAACTGCGGTTCAGGTCGCGCCGGTCCGGCAAATACCGGCTTTGCTGCACAAAGCCATAGGTATTGACGATGGGGACTACCACCAGCGTACCTTTGAGATTATTTAGCCGCGGCAGCCGTAACAGGCGCCGGCAAATCTCCACACCATTGATTTCGTCGCCATGCAGCGCAGCGGTAATGAGCAATACTGGCCCTGGTCTTTTACCATGGATCACATGCGCGCCGATATTCAGCTCGGTATGGGTATAAAGTTTGCCAAACGGAATGTCCACAACCATCCGGCTACCAGGTGCTATCTGGCTGTTGCCAAGCACAAAATCAGCTTGCAATGGGACCTGTGGTTTCAGGTTTACCGACGCTTCTGTGCTGTGACCAGCTGGTACGACAGCATTAGTATGCTCTGTGTTGATGGAAAAGTCGGTTGGCTCTGGCATCAGCGGTCCTGCAGTTTTAACCATTGTTGTTCCAGATAATCCAGAATAGCACCGGCCACGTCAACACTGGTGGCGGCTTCGATGCCTTCAAGCCCCGGTGAGCTGTTGACTTCCATCACCACCGGGCCTTCGCTGGATTGCAGAATATCGACGCCGGCCACCGCCAGCCCCATACATTTAGCGGCCTGTAATGCGGTTTTGCGCTCGGCAGCGCTGAGTTTCACGGCAGTTGCTGTGCCGCCACGGTGCAGGTTAGAGCGAAATTCGCCGGCTTTGGCCTGGCGTTTCATCGCGGCGACCACTTTATTGCCGACGACAAAACAGCGGATGTCGGCGCCTTTCGCTTCGCTGATATATTGCTGCACCAGAATATTGGCGTTAAGGCCCATAAAAGCTTCAATGACACTTTCGGCGGCGGTGCGGGTCTCGGCGAGCACCACACCGATGCCCTGGGTGCCTTCCAGCAGTTTAATCACCAGAGGGGCTCCGCCAACCATTTCAATCAGATCAGGAATATCTCCTGGCTTATCGGCAAAACCAGTCACCGGCAGGCCTATACCGTCGCGGGCCATCAGCTGCATTGAATTGAGTTTGTCGCGGGCGCGGCTGATAGCATCCGCGGTATTGAGGCAATATACGCCCATCATTTCAAATTGACGCAGCACGGCATTGCCATAAAAAGTAATGGAAGCACCAATGCGTGGGATCACGGCATCAAAGCCTTCCAGCGCGGCACCGCGATAATGAATGGATAACGCATTGTGGTTAATGTTCATGTAACACAAGGTTGGGTCTATCACTTCTACCTGATGGCCACGCCCGATGGCAGTGTCGACCAGACGGCGGGTGGAGTACAACTCAGCATTACGGGATAACACAGCAATTTTCATGCGGACTCCGAAGCTCGCAAATTCTTTCAGGAATGGCCTGATTCTAGACGGATTTTTTTAAAAGCGGGAAAGTTGCCAGCCTTTTTGCTGATCTATGGCAACAACAACAAAGAACCAAGGCCCAGGAATACAAAAAAGCCAATCACATCGGTGACTGTGGTCAGGATCACAGAGCCGGACAGTGCCGGATCTATCCGGGCTTTTTCCAGCCAGACCGGAATTAACACACCGGAAAAGGCCGCCACCAGAATATTAATCACGATAGCCAGCGCAATGACGGTGCCGATGATCCAGTCGCCAAACCACAAATAAGTGACACCACAAATCACGACTGCCCACAAAATGCCGTTGATCAGGCCAACGCCAAGCTCTTTGCGCATCAGCGTCCAATAGGTTTGTGGTGTGATTTGGCCAAGTGCCAGACCACGGATTATCAGTGTCAGCGTCTGACTGCCGGCGATACCGCCCATACTGGCAACGATCGGCATCAACACGGCAAGTGCGACCTGCTGCTGCAGCGTGGCCTCAAACAAACCTATAGTCCAGGCCGCCAGAAAAGCTGTCAGCAGGTTGATGCCAAGCCAGACCGCGCGGCTTTTGGCACTGGCTATCACCGGTGCGAACAAGTCTTCGTTTTCATCCAGACCAGCGGTGTGCATAAACTGGCCTTCGAGGCTTCTGCGCACGTTTTCCAGTGCTTCACCAATGGAGATCCGCCCCAGTAACTTACTCTCTTCATCGACCACTGCCAAAGCACTATAACCAGAGCGGGCGACGATGTCGGAACCGGTGTCCAAATCCATTTCACCTTCAACCACAGGCGCATCTTCGTCAATGAATTCCACAACCGGTAAATGCGAAGGCGCGCCTAATAAGCGGGTACCGTGTAACTGGCCGACATAACGGCCGGTCCGGTCGACCACCATCAGGGAGTCCTGATATTCGGCATCTTCATTGAGCTTTTTGAACATCCGTACCGCATCGC
>CBFGPY010000406.1:0-3742 GCA_965650755.1 uncultured Chromatiaceae bacterium
CGACTGAATCAACGCGGCAGATTTATCAGATCATCCGCCAATTATCCGAACAGGCGAAAAGCTCAGTCACAGTGGCAGAAAATGGTGTGCAGGACGCCGCGAAAGGTGTTACCAAAGTACAGGAAGCCGAACAGATGCTCAGTGGCATCAGCGATGTGGTGATTGGCATCGCCAGTATGGCGACACAAATGGCAGCGGCGGTGGAACAGCAATCGCACGTGGCAGAAGACATCAATCAGCAGGTGGTGTCAATTTCGACACTGGCTAATGAAAGCATGCAAAGTGGCAGTGAAGTCTGTCACAGCAGCGAAGAGCTCAATAACACAGCCGAAGCGTTACACGAGCTGGTGCTGCGTTTTCGGCGTGATGTCTGACGCCATTGCTGCTGGCGTCACCATACCGGCGTTAGCTGGTTGGCGCGCTCAGCAGCACTTCCTGCTCCAAAAACCGTTTAGTCGTTAACAAGGCCTGCGCCAGCCCATACAACTGGTGCTGGTCCGCCAGCTCCACCGCCCGTTGCAGCTGCACGGCTGATTTAGGCTCAGCACGAAAACCAGCGAGCCATGGCGTTAAATCGGGCGGTACGACAAAACGGACCTTGTCGCCATAACGTTTTACCAGATGGTCAAACACTTCAAGCCCGGCGCTGTCAAAATCAAAAGCACAAAAAATCTGCTGATAACCGGCCAACAAGGGGCTTAACAGCGCCGACCCAATCCGCGAACCGGCGGCCAGCGCCACATCACAATGCGCTAAATCAAAAGGCTGCACCAGCATTTGCCGGCACAGTGACAACACCTGTGAGTAACGGAAAAAATTCTCTTCGTTTTCAATCAATAACAAGGTCGGTTTTGGCGTGAACCCAAGGCTCAGTACTGCCTGCCCTGTGCCTTCAGCGCTGCCGGAAGCCAACACTAAATCTGGTCTGGGTCCGCTGCAACCGGCATGGTAGACCAGCAAATAACAATGGGATGTCTGAACCCGGTGTGAGTCGCCCTGCATACTGGCCGTGACACGGTCGGCCGGTGCTTGCGCGCTTTGCAACAAAGCTTCAAACAACGCTGCATCGGCAATGCTGACCTGCCATTTACCGGCGCCACTGGCTTTGACCTTAAACAGCTCAGTACGGCGCTGATAATAGGCCGGTGGCAACAGCGCCAGCAGTTTCTGGTAATTGACTGCTTTGCCTTGCTGCACATTTTGTAGATATTTCAACAACATCAGCGAACCTCCGCCGACAAAAGCGCCGCCACGGCCCGCTGCCAGCCGGCCAGTAATTCGGCGCGTTGCCCACTGCTGCACTGCGGATAAAACCAGGATTCAGCTCTGACCAAGGCTGGCAAAGCGTCCAAATCGGCATACCAATTGAGCTGAATACCGGCCAATAACGCCACACCAAAAGCGGTGGTTTCAGTCTGCAGCGGCCGCATCACATTGATATTCAGCACATCGGCCAAAAACTGACAAAACCAGCTGTTATTGACCATACCGCCATCAACCTGCAGGCTCAGCAGCGCAGCGCCGTCGGCCCGCATGGCCTGCAGCAGGTCGGCAGTCTGATACGCCACAGCTTCCAGCACTGCCCGCGCCAAATGTGCTTTGCCGGTGCCGAGCGTTAAGCCAGACCACTGTGCTTTGAGTTCAGGCCGCCAGTAAGGCGCGCCGAGGCCGGTAAAAGCCGGCACTAAATAGACGCCGCCGTTGTCCGCTAAACTGGCGGCCAGCGCTTCTGTTTCACCGGCATCGCGGATAAGGCCTAACTGGTCGCGCAGCCATTTTACCGCGGCGCCGGCGACAAAAATCGAACCTTCCAGCGCATATTGAGTCTGGCCCTGCACGGTACAGGCGACTGTGCTGAGCAACTGATGCTGTGATTGCAACAGCTGCCCGCCGGTATTCAGCAGCGCGAAACAGCCGGTACCATAAGTGCTTTTTAAGCCGCCGGCCCGCACACAACCCTGACCAATAGCGGCCGCCTGCTGGTCTCCGGCTATTGCCACAATAGGAATAGACCGGCCAAACCAATGCGCGTCAGTCACACCAAAGTCATCGGCACTCTGGCGGACCTGTGGCAACAGCTGTCGCGGTACGCCGAATAATTCCAGTAACTCAGCGTCCCATTGCAGACGATGAATATCCAGTAATAAAGTCCGGCTGGCATTGGTAGTATCCGTCGCATGCACACGGCCCCGGGTCAGCCGCCACAATAAAAAGCTATCGACGGTGCCAAAAGCCAGCTCTCCCTGCTCGGCCGCCTGACGCAGCGCCGGGTCTCTCAGCAGCCAATGTAACTTTGATGCGGAGAAATACGGGTCCAGGCAAAGACCGGTGCGTTGACTCACCCAGGCCTGATGACCACGTTGTTGTAACTGTTGACAATATTCCAGCGTGCGCCGGTCTTGCCAGACAATGGCCGGCGCCACCACTTCGTGAGTGTCACGCCGCCACAGCACGGTAGTTTCCCGCTGATTGGTAATGCCGATACCACAAACTATCAGCTGCTGCGCTTCAGCTTGTGCCAGCACTTCGCGGCAGACACTCAGCACCGATAACCACAAAGCTTCTGCGTCCTGCTCCACCCAGCCATTGTGTGGAAACGCACAGGCCAGCTCCTGCTGGGCCTGAGCCCGCAGCACACCAAGACGGTCAAACAACATGGCCCGGCTTGACGACGTGCCTTGATCTATCGCCAGGATCACCTGATTGTCTTGTGCCGGGATTTGCTCCGTTGCCATTCAAACTCCTGAGATCAGAACGTCTGACCTAATGATAAATAAAACCGGTACGGCTGCTCGGTTGTGTCCGATTCGGCCTGGCCATAACCCAGATACAAAGGGCCAAACGGGCTGTCCCAGCCGGCAAAAATACTGCCGGCCCAAATCCAGTCGTCGACCTGGACATCGCGGATCGCGCTAAACCGCGACTGGCGCACCAGTCCACGTTCCAGCGACATACCCAGATAAAACGGCGCTTTAAACAAGCTGAGCCGTGATTCCGGCCACTGGTATTGATAGACCAGACTGGCAAACTGAATTTCAGAGCCAAATAAAAAATTCTTTGGATAACCGGATAAATTCAGTAAACCACCAAGCGAAAACTGATCAAGCTCCACCAGATCTTCAGCACCATCAGCACGGTCAAACCGCAGGCGCCCACGCAGGATATGCGACTGCCACTGCCGGGCAGCCTGCGCTTGCACACCATAAGTCTGACTTTGATTGTGAGAATTGAGATAGTCATCGTTCAGCTGTTGCCAGTTGGCTTCGAGCCTCACACCGCGACTGGGGAAACTGCGGCTGTCCAGCGTGTCATAGCTCAACTGCCACTGACTACCACGGCGCAGGTACGGCAGACTGTCAAACGGCAGTTGCTCAGCCAGTACTGCCGGTAATTGGAAGCGTCCATCGCGGCGTTGCCAGCCAACTGACAACTGTAACGGGTCTATCGGTTCCCAACCCAGCGCGGCACTGAGAGTTAATTCACGTTGATTTAACTCACCACCGGAACGACCAGACTGATCTTCCAGCGCAAACACTGTGCGGTTTTGTTCTGCATGTAATTCGGCGAAAAATCCAGACAGCCCTAAAGGCCAGTACAGCGTGCTGGCCAACTGTTTATCAGTGCCAAGCGCGACCACATTTTGTAGTGAGGCGCCATAAGGCGACAGCCCGGTCCACAGATGAGACGCGGCGAGCTGATAATTGTGGGTATTTTCAAAATCGTCTTCCAGCTGGAACCGAAA
>CBFGPY010000407.1:0-3741 GCA_965650755.1 uncultured Chromatiaceae bacterium
CAGTAAAGACCGGTTGGGATAACGACTGCGGCACAGCTGTAAAAACAAGGCAAAATCGGCGGTATCACCGGAATGGTATGCCCTTGGCAATTTGTTCGCGACGCCGTGACAACCGCGAAAATGCATCAGCACCACACCAAAACCCTGCTGGCGCAGGCTATGAAACATGCCCCGTACATAGTGGCTGTGGATATTGCCTTCCAGGCCGTGCAATAACACCACCAAAGGTTTGCTGCAGTCTTCGGCGTCCAGGCTCCAGTTCAGCTGCAACTCGTCTTTGTCAGGTAACTGCAGCATTTCTACCCGGGTATGCAGTGGCCGGCGCGGCGCCAGATATTTCGCCAGAATGGTTTGCAGATGGGCGTTCCCGAGGCCTGATGCGGGCTTAAACGCGGGTAATGGCGCAGACTGCGATGCGACTTGCAATTTTTAACTCCTGCAACAACAATGGTTTTTTAACTGTTCGGACCAGAATAATGCAAAGACGACAGTTTATCATGCTTGGCCTGGGGGCGGGTGTTGGCCTGAGCCTTGGCCTCACCATTTATCCGTTGCTGCAGAGCAGCACACAACAGCGCACCGACGCCGCAACCTTAGTGCTGGATGCATTGTTACCTGCGTTGTTACAAGGCGCCTTACCGGCCGACGCCAGTGCGCAGCAGGCGGCACTGCGGCGCAGCCGGGACGCGGTGCTGCAATTCCTGCCGTTTTTGCCGCGCCGGCAGCAGGCTGAGTTACAGCAGTTGTTTTTATTGCTGCAGCAGCGGCTCGGCCAGCTGGCGCTGCTGGGGCATTGGCTCAGCCTGAACGAGATGCCGCTGCCAAGCCGGTTGCAACTTCTCAGCAGCTGGCGCGACAGTTACCTCGATACTCTGCAACAGGCCTACCACGGTCTGCGTGAATTATTATACGGCGCATATTATGGTCAGCCACAACACTGGCCAGCGTTGAAGTACCAGCCGCTGGAGTTTAATCCTTATGTATGATCCGATCACCGAAGGCCTGACCCGCGGCTGGCGGCATTTTGATGCCAGTACCTTCAAAACAGATCAGGAATTTGACACCGATGTGGTGATCATCGGTACCGGTGCCGGCGGCGGTATTGCCGCAGAGTTGCTGACGCAGGCCGGTTTTAAAGTGCTGATGCTAGAGCACGGCGCTTTGCACTCCAGCAGTGATTTTCGCCAGCAGGAACGCTGGGCTTATCCGCAGTTATATCAGGATGGCGCTGGCCGCAAAACCAAAGACCAGGCTATCTCGATTTTGCAGGGCCGCACCGTCGGTGGCTCTACCACGGTGAACTGGACCACCTCAATCCGCACACCAGGCAACACACTGAAATACTGGGAACAGCAATTCGGCCTGGATTTCGCCAGCAGCGGCGCACTGGAACCTTTTCTGGATTTGGCAACAGGCCGGCTCAATATCAGTGAATGGGCGCTGACACCGAATCACAACAATGGTGCGCTGCAACGCGGTTGTCAGGCACTTGGCTGGCAATATACCGTGATCCATCGCAACGTCAAAGGCTGCGCCAATACCGGGTATTGCGGTATGGGTTGTCCGCTCAACGCCAAGCAATCGATGTTGGTGACGACTATTCCGGTGGCGCTCGATGGCGGTGCGACACTCATCAGCCGGGTATCGGCGCGGGAGCTGGTCTGGCGCGGCAATGCCGTGCAGGAATTGTGGGCAGTGCCGGTCGATGCGCAGTTTCAGACAGATCCGCGGCTTAAAATCCGCATCCGGGCCCGGCATTATGTGCTGGCTGGCGGCGCTATTAATAGTCCGGCATTGTTATTACGTTCAAAAGTGCCTGACCCTTCGGGCCGCCTTGGCAAACACACTTACCTGCATCCGAGCGTGATCTCCGGCGCTTTGTTTAAAGAAGCGGTGCATGGCAGTCAGGGCGCACCGCAGTCGATTTATTCTGATCAGTTTGTCTGGCCCGATGCGGCGCAGGCTGGCTTTAAGCTGGAAGTGCCGCCGTTACATCCGGTGCTGATGGCCAGTAAACTAACCGGCATGGCAGAAGCGCATGCCGACTTGATGCGCCAGTTTAATCATCTGCAGGTGGTGATTGCCTTGCTGCGCGATGGTTTTCATCCGGAAGCGCAAGGTGGATCAGTCCAGCTCGACAGTGACGGCGAACCGCAGCTGGATTACCCACTGACTGATTATCTGTGGGATGGGGTAAGACGCGCTTATCTGGCGATGGCCGAGTTACAGTTTGCCGCAGGGGCTGCAGCAGTATTGCCGGTGCATGACGATGCGCAAATGTATCACAGCTGGTCACAGGCCAAGGCCGCGATTGCAGAGCTGCCGCTGCAGCGTTATCGCGCGACTTTAGCCTCAGCCCATGTGATGGGGGGCTGTAATATGAGTGCCGACCCGGCGACTGGCGTCGTCGACAGTTTCGGTGCCCATCAGCAGCTGAAGAACCTGACGATTTGTGATGGCTCGATTTTGCCAAGTAGCCTGGGGGCGAATCCGCAGTTGACGATTTATGCGCTGAGCTGGCGGATTAGTACTGAGCTGATAAAAAAACTGTCGGTGTGATTGCTCATACCGACAGCAACATTGGCAAAGAGTTCGGGCCAACAAAGCGCTCTGCATCATTCCGGTTGAACAGGATCCGGTGCGTCGCGCAGTCTTTACAAGTGACGAGAGAACACAGCAATTACAAATTTAAGTGCATTGCACCGACAGCGCCGACTGATTTAATCGTTCGGGCCGGCGTGGCTGATTTTGTACATAAAATACACGGCATAAAAAGTACAGAGTCCCAGCACAATCGCCAGACCAGTAAAAGAAATGAAGATGACCGGGTCATTCATAAATTCGTGCCACAGGTTCATGATGTTTACCTCCATTGACTTGATGCAGACAGTCTAGTCAGCACCAGGCGGGTAAACCCTGATACAGATCAAGCTTTGGCGGGGAGAACTCGCTGCGACAGCCCCAGTTGCAATAAGGCTTGATCCAGATCAACAGTCAGTTGCTGTTGGATAGGAACCGGCACCTGATGGCTATCCAGATACTGCTGTCTCAGCGCTGCTGCCGCCTCTGTGCAACCGGCTGCATCCGCGCAGCATTGCACTAAAGCGCGTTGCTCCAGCCGCTCAGATGTCAGTTCTGTGTCCAGTAATTGTTGCCGCAGTTGTCCTGATAACGGGTCGGCAGGTTGGTCTTTTAATGTGCGGCTGACATCACGCCGGATCTGGCGAATGTGTTGCGTGGTCAAATGCTGTGGGTTCAGCGCCTGCATTAACTGCGGCAATGGCGGCAAAAACGGCCGCCAGGCGCTCAGCAGCAACAGATTCACATTGCAGCCGTACTGGTCTTGCAGGGCCAGCAGTTCAGTCTGAAGCGCCGGGTAAAGCGCCAGACTGAATTGCCAGAACTGTGCTGCGTTGTCAGCAGCTGCCGGGTTTACAGCTGTATCTTGTTTAACTGACACCATTAGCCTGCCAGAAGTTTTCGGTCTTCAGTTCCAGCTGTTCCTGCGCTTCAAACCAATTGAGTTCGACGTCACCCAGTTCATTGCTGAGTTTGGTTTGCTCGGCCAGCAACTTAGTCAGGTCGGCTTTACGGTTGGCATCGTACAGGCTGACATCGGCCAGTTCAGTTTCAATGTTGTTAAGCCTGGCCTGCAGTTTTTCCTGTTGCTGTTCCAGTTTCTCAATTTGTTGCTTCAGTGGTCGCAACAAATTACGCAGGTCAGCTTCGAGGCGTTTCTGG